>JBFLZB010000009.1 GCA_040756475.1 Thermodesulfobacteriota bacterium | reverse complement strand
GGGGACCGGAGAGCCTTCAGCTCGCCGGTCCCCCAACTCCAACGGGCAACGGACCACGGGCAACCCGCAACCGCCTTACTTCATCCACGGCGGCAGCTGGAGCTGCCCCACCGCGCCGGCCTCGGGCCAGAAGACCACCCGCTTGCCGTCCTGCCACTGGACGAAGGACCCCACGGCGCCCTCCTTGGGGTCGGTGGAGGGGATCACCTGGTGGGTCTTGGGGTCGAACCGGATGCGGCCATAGACGCCCATGAGGTCGATCTCCTCCAGGGCCTTCACGACGGCGTCGGGGGCAAGGGTGCCGGCCCGCTCGATGGCGTCCTTGAGGGCGTAGACTGCCATGTAGCTGGAGCTCGCGCCGTAGCCCTCGGGCTCCAGACCCCAGCGCTTCTCGTAGGCCTGGGCGAACTTCATGGTCCAGGGGGTGATCTGGGCCGGGGCGTTGCCGCCGTTGACCAGGTTGACCACCGCGTACTCGGCGTTGCCGTCGGAGGCCTTCCAGAAGCCCGGCTGCTCGCCCGCCGACATGAAGCCCAGGGGAAGGCTCGTGAGGCGGAAGCTCTTCCACTGCTTCATGAGGATGGCGCTCTCGGGCATGTCCATCCAGATGAAGAGGACCTGTGCGTTCTCTTTGCGCGACTTCAAAAGCCCCGGGGCGAAGTCCGTGTTCCCCGTGGGGTAGATCTCGTGCCCCACCACCTGGAAGCCCTTCTCCTTGAGGAGCTTCTCCACCAGGGACCCGGCGCCGCGGGCGTGGGCCACGTCCTGCACCATGATGAAGACCCGCTCGAGCTTGTGGTCGGCGCGCAGCTTGTCGAACACCTGGAGCAGGTCCTGGGCCAGGGTCACGATCTCGCTCGAGATGCGGAAGGCGTACTTGTACTTCTCGTAGTCCTTCTCCACCGCTTTGTGGTAGGCGGGAGAGAGCACCCCGGTGGAGACGATGGAGACCTTCTTGTGCTGGCTCAGGAGGTCGAGCACCGCGAGCGCCGCCTCGGAGCGCACGGGGCCGCCCACGAGGAAGTCCACCTTGCGCTGGAGGATGAGGCGCTCTACCGCCTTGATGGCGTCGTCGACGGGGACGCCGGGCTCCAGGTCGCGGGTGTCGATGACCTCCACCGACATCGGCCGCGTCTCCCCCCCTACCTTCACGCCGCCCGCGGCGTTGATCTCGTCCACGGCCAGCCGGATGCCCCGTTCGGCAGCCCAACCGTAGAGGAAGGCGGTAGCGAGAGGTGCCCCGAGCTTGATGGGCTCTGCCGCGGCGGCGGGGCCGGCGGCACAGGCGATGGCGGCCGAAACCGCCAGACCCAGGGAGGCGGTGCGCAGCTTGTTCATGCTCGGTCTCCTTTGCGAGGGGGGTGGCTCGTGAGCAAACGACGGTATGCAAGGGAGGGGCCAAGCCCGCGGAAGGTGGAGAGTCCCCTTCAGATTCGATGGTAATGCCCGTCCGCAAAGGATTTGTGCCGGGATTGTTTCAAAGAGCGTTCTATTCATGGTAGGCGGCCGTGTAAAGAAACGAGGGTGCGTGTAAAGAAGGGTGCCCGGCAGGCCGAGGGGGCCTGGTGGAAGCGGTCTCGGCCGCCGGCCCTTGGGGGGCGGGCCCGGGGGCGATCGGTTCCCCGGCGCCGCGCCGTGGGAGAACCGGCGGGGGCTCAGGCCGGTCGCAGGCGGATGCCGTAGTCGCGGATGCGCTTGTCCAGGGTGGGGCGGGAGATGTCGAGGATCTGGGCGGCGCGCTTCTTCTCGTAGCCGGTGAAGCGCAGCACGTTCTCGATGTGCTCCTTCTCCACCTCCTGGAGGGTCTTGACCAGCAGCGGCAGGCGGTTGGCCTCGAGGGAGTCGTCGAGCTGGAGGGTCTCGGGCACCAGCACGCCCCCCGGGGAGAGGAGGATGGCACGGCGCAGGGCGTTTTCGAGCTCGCGCACGTTGCCGGGCCATGGGTGCCCCGCCAGGCGGCGCATGGCCTCCTCGGGGACCACGTCCACGATCTTGCCCACCTCGCGGCCGATCTTCTCCAGGAAGAACTTCACGAGGAGCGGCAGGTCCTCCCGGCGCTCTCGCAGGGGCGGGAGCTCGATGGCCACCACCCGCAGGCGGTAGTAGAGGTCCTGCCGGAAGCGCCCCTCCGAGACCAGGGCGGAGAGGTCCCGGTTGGTGGCGGCCACCACCCGCACGTCGGACCGAATTGTCTCGATACCGCCGACCCGCTCGAACTCCCGTTCCTGGAGGAAGCGCAGGAGCTTGACCTGGATGTCGGGGGAGACCTCGGAGATCTCGTCGAGGAAGAGCGTTCCTCCCTGGGCGAGCTCGAACTTGCCCGGCTTGGCCGCATAGGCCCCGGTAAAGGCGCCGCGCTCGTGGCCGAAGAGCTCGCTCTCGAGCACCGACGGGGCCAGCGCCGAGCACGCCACCGCCACGAAGGGCCGGGCGGCAAACGGGCTGTTGAAGTGGATGGCCCGGGCCACGAGCTCCTTGCCCGTGCCGCTCTCCCCCTGGAGGAGCACGGTGGTCTTGGAGTCCGCCACGGCGCCGATCGCCTTGTACACCCGCTTCATCGCCCGGCTGCGCCCGACGATGGCGTGGTCGCGGTACTCCGCGTCGGGGGTCTCGCAGAAGGCGAAGCCGGTCTGGGCGAGCCCGGTCACCTCCAGGGCTCGGCGGATGACCTCGTCGAGCTCCTCCAGGTCCAGGGGCTTGCCCAGGTGGTCCACGGCGCCGTGGCGGATGGCCTCGATGGCGGTCTGCATGTCGTCGTAGGCCGTGACCACCACCACCGGCAGGGCCGGTCGCTCCCGGCGCAGCCGCTGGAGCACGTCGAAGCCCGGCAGCTTCGGGAGGCGCAGATCCAGGAGCACCAGGCTCGTCTCGGGCCGCAGCGCCTTTCGCACCCCCTCCTCGCCGTCGGCGGCCGTCTCCACGGCGAACCCCTCCTCCCGCAGGTGGAGCTCCAGGGTGCGGCGGATGGCCTGGTCGTCGTCGACCACCAGTACGGTCTTCATCGAGTCGCTCCGAGCTCGCGAAACCATCTGCTGCGCGACCGGATTGTTTCGTTGCGCATTCCCTCGCTCCTCGCCTATCTCAGAGATATGTCTCGTCGCTCGCTCACGCGCGCCTCGCACTCCGGTCTGCTCGCGACGTTTCTTTCACGGGCTCTGCGTCGAAGTCCCGCCCCTCGGCGGGAAGGGTGAGGGTGAAGGTCGCGCCGGCGCCGGGCGCGCTCTCCACCGCCACGTGGCCCCCGTGGTGGAGCACGATGCTCTCCACGATGGAGAGCCCCAGGCCCCCGCCCCCGGCCTTGGTCGAGAAGAAGGGATCGAAGAGCTTGCTCCGGTCGGCTTCGGGGATTCCCGGCCCGGTGTCCGTCACCGAGAGGGCGGCCCAGCCCCCGGAGCGCCGCACGGCCACCGTGAGCACCCGGCGGCCCACGTTTCGCTCCATGGCCTCCACGGCGTTGAGGACCAGGTTCCACAGGACCTGCTCGATCTGCTCCGGGTCGCAGACCACGGGTGCTCCCGCGCCCTCGAGCCTGCGCTCCACCCGCACCCCCCCCGCCTCCAGGCGCCCCTGGGCGAGGGCGAGCACCTTCTCCGCCAGGGGCCCCAGGTCCACCGCCTCCAGGCGCAGAGCCCGGGGGCGGGCGAGCCCCATGAGGTCGTTGAGGAGCCGGTTGAGCCGCAGGATCTCGGCTTCCACGATCCCGAAGTGCTCCTGCAACGAGGCCTCTCCCGGCACCTTCTTGCGGATCATCTGGACGTTCATCCGGATCGAGGACAGGGGGTTTCGGATCTCGTGGGCGAGCCCCAGGGCCAGGTTTCCCACCGCGCCGAGCTTTCGCGCGGCCAGGAGCTCGTCGAAGGTCACTTCCAGGCGGGTGCGGGCCTCCGTGAGGTCCCGGGTGCGGGAAGCCACCTCCCGGGAGAGCGACCGGTTCCAGGTGAGGAGGAGCCCGCTCAGGAGCACGGCGCCCGCGAGCACCGCGGCCACGGCGCCGGCGGCCAGGAGCTCCTGGCGCCGAAGGAGCGACGACAGGAGCGCCTCCACCTCCCGGACCGGGGTGCACACCCCCAGGGTCCACAGGCGCTCCTCCAGCCGCACCGGAGCGTAGCCCACGAGCTTTCGGACCTCGGCCCCAGGGTCCGCGGGGTCCACGAAATCGTACCAGTCCATCCCGGGCCGGCCGTCCCGGGTGGAGGAGAGGAGGGCGTGGAGCTTGGGCCAGCGGGGGAGAAAGGCCTCGTCGAAACCCTGGCCGCCCACGGCCCCCCTGGGATCCACCAGCACCGTCTCCCCCTGGCTGTCCACGAGCCACGCGTAGCCGTCTTGCCCGATGCGCAGGGAGAGCACGTGCTGGCGAGCCAGTTCGTCGAAGCTCAGGGTGAAGGTCGTTGCCCCCTGGAACGACCCGTCGGCCCCGTAGATGCCCTCGGCCACGATCAGGGCCTTCTGCCCCCGGTGCTGCCCGCCTTCCATGCGCATGAAGGGGGAGAGGTGCATCTCGCCGGGGCGGCCGCGGTCGCGGGCCCAGGCGAAGTACTCCCGCCAGGCGTAGTTGCGGCCGAGCGTGTACTCGTCCGGGGGCTCGATGGCCACCACGGTCCCCTCCCGGTCGAACACCACCAGGTCGATGAGCGGCGTGCCGCGCAGGCTCTGGTAGATGCGGGCGAGGCTGCCGGCCGCCCGGGCGGCGGTGTCCCGGTCCACCTCGCCGCCGTCGAAGAGCCCCGCCACCAGACCCAGGTTGCTGCGGAAGGTGGCGAAGACCTCTTCGATGGTTCGGGCCGCCTGCTGGGCGAGGATGAGCTGCTGGCGGTTGTACTGCTCGAAGAAGCGCTCCCGGGCCTCGCTGCGCAGGGCCGCGGTGGCCCACAGGAGCCACCCCATGAGGAGGAGAGCCGCCAGGACCACCACCGCGAAGAGCGCCGAGGGGCTGGGGGAGAGCATGCGCTTCACGGCAGCTCCGGGGATGGGTTCGTCGCGGCGGGGCCGCGGGGCGTCGTCTCAACTGCCGTTTGCCGCAGGGAGGCTAGCAAGCACGGCGTTCCCCGGTCAAGAAGCCGGCTGCCGGGGGTCACAGCGCAGGGTGTATTCCCGATCGGGCTTATGGACCAACCGCTTCCTGCCGATGAGGAGGAAGTGCCCCGACCACCGCCCATCCTTCGCCATCCAGGGGACCCCGCCACATGCAGCTGCTCAAGAAGATGTACGACGCCGTCGAGAGCCGCTTCTTCCAGACCCTGAGCCGAAAGCTCGCGGGAAACCTCTTCTTCCTCGTCCTCCTTCAGGGGGCGTGCGTGCTCGTCTTCTATCGGTGCCGCGAGGGCGTGCCTGCCCTGCTGCTTTGCCGGGGGGTGGACGCGGAGGCCGTCTCCCAGGTGCAGTCCTTTCTCGACGGGTACCTGCTCCTCACCCTCGCGATCTACGCCGTCTCCCTCGCCGCGGCGACGTTTGCCTTCTTCTTTCTTCGCTTCCTCATCGTGAGGCCGATCCGGGTGAGCATCGCACACTTGCAGGAGCTGGCCAGGGGCGGCGGCGATCTGTCCGCCAGCATTCCCGTGATCACCTGCGACGAGATCGGGACCCTGGCCTCCGCCTACAACGCGTTTGCCGAACAGCTTCGGAGCTTGATCTCGGAAATACGCACCATGGGGATGACGATCGCCGTCGAGTCGGCCCAGGTGGGCCGGCGCGTGGCGGACTCCGCGGGGAAGGTGGGGGAACAGGACCACCTGGCCGAGACGATCGTGCAGGGCAGCCATGAGTCCACCAAGGCCATCGAGGATTCCTCCACCCGGCTCCAGCACATGGCGGATGCCACGGTCCGCACCCTCGAGACGGTGCGCAGCTCCTTCCGAGAGCTCCAGGCGGCCTCTCAGGACCTGGGCACGGTGACCGAGAGGCTTTCCACGTTCCGGGCCGCGGTGGAGCATCTCAACGCCACGTCCCACGAGACCGGCGCGATCGTGAGCTTGATCGCGGACATCTCGGACCAGACGAACCTCCTCGCCCTGAACGCGGCCATCGAGGCCGCACGGGCCGGCGAGGCGGGGCGCGGCTTCGCGGTGGTGGCCGAGGAGGTGCGCAAGCTGGCCGACAAGGTCAAATCGGCGGCGGGTGACATATCGCGCAACATCCAGAATATGGCGACCCAGGCGGCGGAGGTGCTCCAGGATACGGTCACCATCAGCTCGGAGTCGGGGCGGACCCGACAGGTGGTCGAGAAGTCGGCCCGGGAGTTCGAGGCCATGGTGGGCGACGTGGAGGCCTCCAGCGCGCGTCTGGCGCAGGTGGCCACGGCCATGGAACAACTGGCGGCCACCAACCTCCAGGCCCACCAGAACGTGACCCGCATCGGGACGTTGAGCAGGGAGGTGGCCGGACGCATGGAGGCGTGCGGCACGTCTTCCCGGTCCCTCAACCGCGTCACGGAGGAGCTCCAGTCGCTCGTATCCCAGTTTCGGGTCGGCCGGGGCGCGTTCGAGGAGGGGATCAGCAAGGCTCGGAGCCACCGCGACCGGATGCAGGCGAAGATCGAGGAGCTCTGGAGTCGCGGTGTGGACGTCTTCGACCAGCGCTACGCGCCCGTCCCCGGCACCGATCCCCCCAAGTACGCCACCGCGTTCGCCCCCGTCTTTCAGCGGGAGCTCCAACCCCTCTACGACGAGGCGCTCGCCGACATCCGGGGCGCCGCCTTCGCCCTGTGCGTGGACCGCAACGGCTACGCCCCGACCCACAACGGCAAGTACTCGCACGCCGTCACGGGAGACCGGCAGGTCGACCTGGTGAACAGCCGGGACCGGAGGAAGTTCGACGACCCGACCGGCATCCGCGCGGCGCGCAACGAGACCTCGCTCCTGCTCCAGACCTACGCGCGCGACACCGGCGAGGTCATGAACGACCTCTCCCTGCCGATCCGGGTTGGCGGCAGGCACTGGGGGGCGCTCCGGGTAGGTATGCGCCCCGCTGACATGGCCGAGGGCTAGAGAAGCTTCGTCTCAGGCCGCCCCGGTGGGCGGGCCGGGGGCCTCCCTTCTCGTCAGTCCCGATACCGCCGCAGGAGATCTGCGTAGGCGTCGATCCTCCGGTCCCGGAGGAAGGGCCAGATGCGGCGCACCGCGTCGGTGCGGGAGAGGTCGAGCTCCGTCACCAGGACCTCCTGGTCGTCGCAGCCCGCCAGCCCCAGGAACTCTCCCTGGCACCCGGCGGCAAAGCTCGAGCCCCAGAAGAGGATGCCCTCATCCCGGTTTGCCGGACTCGCCTCGAAGCCCACCCGGTTGGCGGCGACCACCGGGACCCCGTTGGCGACGGCGTGGCTGCGTTGGATGGTGATCCAGGCGTCGCGCTGGCGGGCCCGCTCGTCGTCGGCATCGCGAGGGTCCCAGCCGATGGCCGTGGGGTAGACGAGGAGCTGGGCTCCGGCCAGCGCCATGAGGCGCGCGGCCTCGGGGTACCACTGGTCCCAGCAGACCAGCACCCCCAGGGTTCCCACCGAGGTCTGCACCGGCGAGAATCCCTGATCTCCGGGAGTGAAGTAGAACTTTTCGTAGTAGCCGGGATCGTCGGGGATGTGCATCTTCCGATAGGTCCCCGCCAGGGACCCGTCGGCCTCCAGCACCGCGGCGGTATTGTGGTACAGGCCCGGAGCCCGCCGCTCGAACAGCGAGGCCACCAACACCACCCCGAGCTCCCGGGCCAGGGCCCCCAGGCGCGCCGTCGTGGGGCCCGGGACGGGCTCCGCCTCGTCGAAGCGCGCCACGTCCTCCGTCTGGCACAGATACGGGCCGGCGTGGAGTTCGGGAAGCACCACCAGCCGGGCGCCGTGGCCCGCGGCGGCGCGGATGCCGTCTTCGGAGTGCCGCAGGTTCTCCTCGCGGGTTGCGCCGCACCGCTGCTGGACGAGGCCCACGGACAGGGGAGGGGAGGGTGGGACAGTTTGGGTCACGGGAGCACTCCCCGGGGCAGCTGCATCGTCACGCAGTGCAGCGACCCGTGCTGGAGGATGAGGGGGGCGCAGTCGACGCCGATGACGCGGCGGCCGGGAAACCCCTCCGCCACGGCATCCAGGGCCTCGGCGTCCTTCGGGTCTCCGTAGGTGGGGACCAGAACGGCGCCGTCGATCGCCAGATAGTTGGCGTAGGTGGCCGGCAGCCGGTGCCCCTCCCCGTCGTAGCAAGGCCGGGGCCAGGGCAGGGGAACGAGCCGGTAGGGCCTGCCCCGGCGGGTGCGCAGGGCGCGGACCTCGTCCGCCAGGGCCTCCAGGGCGGCGAAGTGGCCGTCCGCCGGATCGTCGCAGGCCACGTAGAGCAGGGTATCGTCCGGCGCAAGGCGCACCAGGGTGTCCACGTGGGCGTCGGTATCGTCTCCCTCCAGGCGGCCGTGCTCGAGCCAGAGCACCCGCTCGGCCCCCAGGTGGCGCCCCAGGGCGGTCTCCACCCCGGCCCGGTCCAGGTGCGGGTTGCGATTGGGGCCGAGCAGGCACTCCCGGGTGGTGAGGATCGTCCCGGCGCCATCGCTCTCGATGCTCCCGCCCTCGAGCACCAGCCCCACGGTCTCCAGGGGCGTGGCGCCGAAGGCCCCGAGCTCGTGGAGCCGCCGGGTGACCCGGTTGTCCCGGTCCGCGGCGAACTTGAGGCCCCACCCGTTGAACCCGAAGTCCAGGAGCCGGGGGCGCCCGTCCTCCTCCACCGTGAGCGGCCCGAAGTCCCGGGCCCAGGTGTCGTTGGTGGGCACCGGGTAGAGGCGCACCCGGTCCCGGGGTACCCGGGCGTGGGCCAGGGCGCGCTCGGCGCGGGCGGGGTCCGCCGCCGCCACCAGGACGATCCCGGCCTCGGCGATGCGCGCCGCGAGCTCCGCGAAGACCGGCTCCACCCGGGGGAGCACGGGCGCCCAGTCGGTAGCCGCGTGGGGCCAGGCGAGCAGGACGCCGTCCTGGGGTTCCCACTCGGCCGGAAGCCTGCGGGCGGTGGTCACGGATCGTCCCTCCAGGCCGCCTCGGTCACGCTCCGGCCAGCGCGAGGCACAGGGTGAGGGTGGCGGCGCTCGCCAGCGTGCTGGCGGTGACCGCCGCGGCACCGAGTCCCGCGTCGCCCCCCATCTCCCGGGCCATGACCAGGGTGAGGGTGGCGGAGGGGGAGCCCAGCAGTACCACCGCAGCGGCGCGTTCCAGGCCCCGGGCCCCCGCCAGGGTGAGAAAGAGGGCCCCCAGGGCGGGCAGCGCCAGGTTCTTCAGGAGGACCGCCGCGCCCACGGGCAAGGGGTGGCGCAGGGTGTCCAGGCTCAGGCCGGCGCCGATGAGGAGCAGCGCCAGGGGAAGCCCCATGCTCCCCAGGATGCGCAGGGTCTCGGCCGCGAGCCCCGGCAGGGGCAGGCGAAACCAGCTCCAGGCCAGGCCCGCGAGGCTCGCCAGGATTACCGGTTGGAAGACCACCCGGCCCGCGAGCGCCGCCGGCCCCGGTGCAGACCGCCCGTACCGGCTCAGGGCCACCACCGACAGGGCGTTGTTGAGCAGCATGAAGAACGCCGCGAAGACGCCGGCCACCTGGAGCCCCCGGTCCCCCAGCCCGTAGTAGGCGATGGCGAGTCCGATGTAGCCCAGGTTCGAGTGGATCGAGGCCTGGGCGAAGGTGGCGCGGCTCCCGGGGGCGAGGCCGAGCGCCCGGGACAGGGCCAGCGCCGCGAGCCAGCACAGGATAGTGGCCGCCAGGGCTGCTCCAATCCAGTCGGGCCGAAACACCTCGCGGAAGGGGGCGGCGGCCACGGTGAGGAAGATCAGCGCCGGCACCGCCAGGTAGTAGGCCAGCCGGTTGGCCGGGTCCTGGAAGCTGTCGGGGAGCAGGCCGAGCCGCTTTCCCGCGAGACCGAGCAGGATGACCGCGAAGACGGGCAGGACCCGGAGGAGCGGCTCCATTCAGGACCGCTCCCCCGAAGACCTCCGGGGGGCGCCGAACGGACGCCCCCCGGGGCGCGGCGCCCCGCGGATACACGGGTGTCCGAGGCGTGGGCTCACAGCAGGTCGTACTTCTTCATGCGGTAGCGCAGGGCGTCGCGGGTGAGGCCCAGGAGCCGCGCGGCCCGGGTCTGGTTCTGGTCGGTCTTGGCCAGGGCCTGGACGATGAGCTCCCGCTCCACGTCGTCGATGTCGAGGCCCGTGTCGGGCAGGACCACCACCCCGGGCTCCCCGGCCTTGGCTTCCCGCTTGCGTTCGCCCTTGATCTTCCAGGGCAGGCTCTCCACGTCGATGGTTTCCCCCGAGGAGAGGATCACGGCCCGCTCCAACACGTTGCGGAGCTCCCGGATGTTTCCCGGCCAGTCGTAGCGCAGGAGGAGGTGCTCCGCGTCCGTGGTCAGGCCCCGAAACGAGGTCTTGAAGTCCCGGTTGAAGCCCTCGAGGAAGTGGCGGGCCAGGGGCAGGATGTCTTCCCGGCGCTCCCGCAGGGGAGGCAGGGTGATGGGGATGACGCTCAGCCGGTAGTAGAGGTCCTCCCGGAAGGACCGGTCCTCGATGGCGGCCTCCAGATCCCGGTTGGTGGCGGCGATGATCCGCACGTCCACCTCGATGTCCTCTTTTCCCCCCACTCTCTTGAAGGTGCGGTCCTCCAGGAAGCGCAGGATCTTCGACTGGAGCCCGATCTTCATGTCCCCGATCTCGTCCAGGAAGATCGTGCCGCCGTCCGCCAGCTCGAAGAGCCCCTTCTTGGTCTTCTTGGCGTCGGTGAAGGCGCCCTTCTCGTGGCCCATGAGCTCGCTCTCCAGGAGCTCCTCGGGCAGCGCCGTGCAGTTGATGGGCATGAAGGGGCGGTCGCGCCGGGCGCTCTCGTAGTGGATGGCCTGGGCGAGGAGATCCTTGCCCGTGCCGCTGTCGCCCATGAGGAGCACCGTGGTGGAGGCGGACTGGGCGATGCGCCGGGCCATGTCCACGACTTCGCGCATCTTGGGGCAGGTGCCGATGATGCGGTCGAAGCCGTGGCTCTCGGCCTGGCGGGAGCGGAAGTAGTGGACCTCGCGCTGGAGCTGGGTCTTCTCCAGGGCGTTGCGGACCTTGGTGCGGATCTCGGTCAGATCGAAGGGCTTGCTGATGTAGTCGTAGGCCCCGAGCTTCATGGCCTTTACCGCCACGTCCACCTGGCTCGTGGCCGTGACCATGATGACCGGTACGTCGCGCTCCACCTCCTTGATGCGCTCGAGCACCTCGATGCCGCTGATTCCCGGGAGCTTGATGTCGAGGATCACCACGTCGGGCAGCTCGGACCGGAAGAGCTCGACGGCCTGTTCCCCTGTCTCGGCGGTGAGGCACTTGAGCCCCTCCTCCTTGAGGTTCTCGCTCAAGGACCAGCGGATCAGATACTCGTCGTCGACGATCAGGACCTTTTCTCTGGGCATGGGTGTGCTGCCGCCTCCGGCCGGGTGGATGGGAGTGCGCCATAGTACGCACCCCGCCGGGGCCTGTCAAAAGGCCTCCGACCCTCCTCCTGGCACCGATCATCCGCGCCGCAGCAGCGTGGCCGATTCCAGGTGGCTCGTCTGGGGGAACATGTCGGCGGGCACGATCCACTCGGGCCGGTAGCCCCGGGCGCGCAGGAGCCCCAGGTCCCGCGCAAGGGTAGGCGGGGCACAAGAGACATAGAGGATGTGGGCGGGGGCCAGATCCGCCAGAAGGGGGATAGCCTCGAGCGCTCCCTCTCGGGGCGGATCGAGGAGGGCGAACTCGGGACGAAACCCTTCGGCCGCCAGCCTCCGCAGCCCCTCGTCGGCTCCGGAGGGGAAGACGCGCACGTTGCCCAAGCCGTTGGCCGCGGCGTTGGCCGCAGCGTCCTTCGCGGCGGGCGGATACCCCTCGATGCCGACGACCGAGCGGGCCGCGAGTGCCAGGGGCAGGGTGAAGTTCCCGGCGCCGCAGTAAAGGTCGAGGGCGTCCCGGCCCCCGTAGAGACCCCCCAGTGAGACCACCTCGTCCACCAGCGCCTGGTTCACGGCGGTGTTTGCCTGGGCGAAGCCCCCGGTCGAGACGCCCAGGGCGAGGTCCCGCCCCCCTGCGCGCAGGGGGAAGGGCATCCGGCGCTGTTCCGCCTCGGACCCCAGGGGCTCCAGGGTGTGCTTGCGCCCCAGTTGGAGGCAGGCCCCCGTCGCCCCCGCCGCCGCCGCAAATCTCCCCAGGTCTTCCCGCTCCTTCCCGGTGGGTTCCCGCAGCAGGTGGAAGATCGTCCAGAGCCCCCCCTTTCCGTCGACCTGGAGGTCCACCTGGGGCAGCGCCCCCCGGGCCGGTGGGAAGCCCTGGAGGAAGTCTCCCAGTTTCGGCAGGAACGCTTGCAGCGAGGGCTCCAGGATCGGGCATCGCGCGATGGGGACGAGCCGGTGGGTTCCCCGGGCGAAATAGCCCAGGAGCACCCGCCCGCCGGCCGCACGCACCTTGAGGCCGGCGCGGTTCCGGTAGCCCCACTGCCTCGGGGCGGCCAGGGCAGGGCGAAAGAGGCCGGGGGCGAGGCTGCCGAGACGCGATTCGAGGAAACCCCGGAAGCTCTCGGCCTTGCCCGCGAGTTGCGCGCCGTAAGAGACGTGCTGCCACTGGCACCCGCCGCAAACCCCGAAGTGGGGGCAAGGGGGCTCGCGCCGGTCGGGCGACGGCTCGAGGACCCGCAGCAGGCGGGCCTGTGCGTAACGGGGCTTTTCCCGGACGATGGCCGCCTCCACCCGATCCCCGGGGGCCCCCAGGGGCACGAACACCACCTTCCCCTCCAGGTGGCCGAGGGCCATCCCCCCGTCGGCCAGGGCAGAGATCTGGAGGGTTACGGTGCGAAGGCGTGGGTTCGTGGCCATGTGCTCGGAAGACAGTCGTAGGGGAGTGGGCCCCTCACAGTAGCACCCCGGTTCGGGGCCGGTCCACGCCCGACGGTCGGCCCGAACCACCACCTGAGTGGCGAGCGGGGCCCGGGAGCCCCTGCGCTCCGCCCCGCAATCCGCGACGTTCGGAAGGAGCGTCACCAAGGGAGACGGCGCGCCGAGCCGCACCGATTTCGCCGGGCTGCCGCGGGCCGGTCGAGGCGGCACGGGGCTGCGCTCCAGGGCTCCCGGGCCCCGCCCCCTTGGGTCGCGGTGGATTCTGGGTCAGCCCGACGCTCTCTCGGTGCGAACGCCCACCACCCGGGGTCAGACCCGGAAGCGCGTGGTCAGCGCCTGGAGGTCTTCCGCCTTTCGGGCCACGGCGTCCGCGGTGCGGGCGATCTCGGCGACCGCGCCGCTGTTTTGCGACACGCCCTGGGACACCTGATCCGTGTTTCCGGCCAGGCTGCGGATCGTCGTGCTCAGTTGGGTAGCGGCCGAGGCGATCTGCTCGGTCTGGTCCGACGCCTGGACGACCCGGTCCTCGATGGCTGCCACGGCTTGTCCGGCCTTGGCCCCCAGCTCGGTCCCTCGGCGGGCGATCTCCTGGGTGCGGGCCATCGCCTCCGCCGCGCCCCGGCTTCGGGCTTGCGCCGAGCCCACCGTCTTCGAGATCTCCTGGGTGGCCCGCATGGTCTTCTCCGCGAGCTTTCGCACCTCGTCCGCCACCACGGCGAAGCCGCGGCCGTGCTCTCCGGCCCGGGCAGCTTCGATGGCGGCGTTGAGGGCCAGAAGATTGGTCTGGTCGGCGATGTCCTCGATGACCTCCACCACGGCTCCCACCCGCTCGGACTCGGTGCCCAGGGCCAGGACCGTTTCCGCCGCCTGGCTCACCTCGCCGGCGATGGAGCCCAGGGCTTCCACCGCCTGGGAGATCACCCCCGAGCCCTCCAGGGCAACCCGGCGGGCATCGGCGGCGGCCTCGCTGACCCGGCGGGTGTTGTCGGCCGTCGAGTCGACCGTGACGCTCATCTCTTCCACGGCGGTGGCGAAGACGTGGGACTGGGCGGAGACCTCCTCGTTGCTGCTGGCGATCTGGGCCGTGCTGGCCGAGAGCTCTACGGACATCGACGCGAGCTCGGCGCTCGCGTTGCCCAGTTGGCCGATGGTGTGACGCAGCGTCTCGGCCATCCCGTTCAAGGCCTCGGCGAGTTGCCCCAGCTCGTCCCGGCTTCGAACCGGAAGGCGATCCTTGAGGTTTCCGGCGGCGAGCCCGGTGGCGAACGCGAGCGCCGCGCTCAGCGGCGTGCCGATCCACCGCCGCGACGCCAGGTGGAGCAGGACCGTCAACACCGCCATCACCCCGACTCCCGCGGCACCGACCGCGTTGCGCACGCCCCGCGCCCCGGCGGTGAGCTCGGCTTGCTCGGCGCCGCACCCCAGCACCCATCCCCAGGGTGGGTATGCCTGGAAGGCGTCGATCCGCCGGGTTCCGTCGGCGCAGGCGTAGGACGCGGTGCCGCTCGGGGCTGCCAGCAACTGCTCTCCGGCGCCGGCCTCGGCCCAGGCCGAAAAGGCCTTGCCCTCCTGGGAGGGGTGGACCAGGAACGAGCCCCTGCCGGACCCGTTGCTTGCGTCGAGGACGTAGGCGTTACCCGTGATTCCGAAGCGCAGGGTGCGCAGCCGGTCCTGGAGCGCCGCGAGGCCTTCGGTGAAGTCGAGACCCAGGAACAAGACCCCGATGACCTTCTTGTCCGGCCCGAGGAACGGCGCGTAGCGGGTCATGTAGTCGCGCCCGAACAGGCGAGCCTTGCCGGTGTAGGGTTCGCCCCGCATCAGGCCCTCGTACGCCGGGTGCGCCTTTCCCAGGAGCGTGCCCACGGCCCGGGAGCCGTCTTGCTTCTTCAAGCTCGTGCTGATCCGAGCGAAGTCGTCTGCGGTCTTCACGAAGACGGTGGCGACCGCTCCCGCCATGGCGGTGAAGCGGTCGACCTCACGGAAGTCCAGGTTGACCGCCCCTGCTGCGTGCAGCAAGACCGGAACCTGGAGGTCCCCCAGGGCCACGCGGGAGCCGGGCTCGATGGTGAAGGGCTGGGGAAAGCTCGCCTGGAGGACGCCCATGAGCCGCTCGACCTCGTTGCGGAGGCTGCGGTCGTAGACCTCCACCATCCCGAGAAGGATGGCGACCTGGTTGGTCAGCTCCGCCCGGGCGCGGTCCTCGGCCTCGGTGCTCACCTTGCGGGCGATGAAGGCCGCGAATGCCAGGAAGAAGACGAGGACGGTTCCGCCGAGGATCAGGGCGAACTTGGTGGCGACCTTCGTGGGGGCTCGTTGCGACGCCATGGGGAGAGACTCCTTTCCCCCCCGCGATGGGGACCGGCGAAGCTCTCCCCCATGGTGGGGATCGTTCTTGCGCCGCGCGTCCGTTCCATTTCCTGATCGGAATGTCCAAAAAATACTTGAGACCCCCTCAAGAAAAGGTGGAGAGGTGTCGCTGGCGCTTCCAAGAAGCACGGGACTTTCCGGGAAAGAAGGCCCCTGCGGGGCGATGCGCGCCGCAATGTGGCGCTACCCAGGGCGAGCTACCCGTTGCACCCGGCCGGCCGGTCCTGCTACCCTTGCGCCTTCCCCCACCCGAACCCCAGGAGCACTTCCCATGCACGCGATGTGGACGAGGACCGCGGCCCTGGCCGCGGTGGCGGCATTTGCGCTGGCGGCTTCCGCCTGTGCCCAGGACAAGACCGAGAAGACTGCTGCCCCGCCGACGGCACAAGCCCCCGCCCCGGCAGTCGTTTCGGAGTCCCCGAAGGCCGGGACGATCGGGCCCGGCGCCCCGGTGGCGGTGGTGAACGGCCAGCCCGTGACCCGGGCGGAGTACGATCGGGCGCTCAAGGCGTACATGCGCAACTTCGCCCAGATGAGCGGCGGCATGCACGGCCGGGTCGCCGAGCCCAACGAGCAGATGAAGGCCGACGTGCTGGAGCAGTTGGTCGATCGGGAGCTCCTGTACCAGGAGAGCCGCAAGGTGCCGGTGGAGGACCTGGCCGAGCAGGTGAACGCCGAGTTCGATGCCATCCGGGCGCGTTTTCCCAGCCCCGAGGTGTTCCAGCAGGCCCTGGAATCGGACCAGCTCACGGAAGCCGACCTCAAGGACCTCATTGGCCGGCAGACCTCGGTGCGCCGCTTCGTGGAGGCCGAGATCGCGCCCAAGGTCTCGGTGGGGGAGGAGGCCATCGCGGCCTTCTACAAGGAGAACGAAGACAAGTTCGCCACCGCAGAGCAGGTGCGCTGCAGTCACATCTTGATCCGGTCTGCCCCGGACGCGGCTCCCGAAGAGAAGGAAGCGGCGCGGAAGAAGGCCGGGGAAATCCAGGTGCGGTGTGCCGCGGGCGAGGACTTCGCCGCATTGGCCGCCGAGTTTTCCGAGGATCCGGGTTCGAAGGACGACGGGGGCGACCTGGGCTTCTTCACCCGCGAGCAGATGGTGGCGCCGTTCTCGGAGGCGGCGTTTGCCCTTCAGCCCGGGCAGGTGAGCGGGGTGGTGGAGACCCGGTTCGGCTACCACGTGATCCGGCTCGCCGAGCGCAAGGAGGCTTCGAAGCAGAGCCTCGACGACGTTCGGGAGCAGATCGAAGGCTTTCTGTCCTCCCAAGCCCTGGATCAGGCCGTGCAGCGCCGGCTGGACGAGCTCAAGGCCGAGGCACGGATCGACGTGGTGGCCCCGCACCTCTAGCGAGGCTGCGCCTCGGACCATCGAGGCCTGGGCGCGCCGGAGGGCACGAAACCCTCGAACCACGAAGGCACGAAGACACAAAGGAGATGCCGGAAAAGATCAGTGTGCATTTTTCGTGTCTTTGTGTCTTGGTGGTTCAAGTATTGCCTGTGGGGGGCTGCCTCCATCCCGGTCGTAGGGTGGGTCAAGCGAAGCGGATACACCAGGGCCGGGGAAGACGCCGGCGCATGGTTCCGGATTTCCGGCCCTCAGGGTCTCCCTGCGGGATTATCCCGGGGCACGAAACGAAACGAGGGCGGCCCCGGCGGGCCGCCCTCTTCACATGCGCGGATCGGGGAGACGCTACTTCAGGGAGTCCTTCAACGCCTTGCCGGCGGTAAAGCGGGGCGTCTTGCTGGCGGGGATCTTGATCTCCTTGCCGGTCTGGGGGTTGCGCCCCTTGCGGGCCTTGCGGTGGGACACCGCAAACGTGCCGAAGCCCGTGATGGCGACCTTGTCCCCCTTGGCCAGGGTGGCCTCTGTGGCCGAAATCAACGCGTCCAGAAGGTCTTCGGCTTCCTTGACCTTGACGCCTGCCTTGGTCGCGATCTCCTGGATGAGCTCCGCCTTATTCATGGACATCCTCCTGGTAGGTGGTATGGAGAAGACGCCTCTCCCGAATGACGCGGCGAACTCTACCCGGATTGCCGGCCCTTGACAAGGGTTCCAATGTGCCACGATCCACCACCTGGGTGGCAAGTCGGGGTCCGGGAGCCCTTGCGCCAGGCCGCACGCTCCGTGGCGATTCCAAGGGACGGCCCCCGCGGCCGGGGTTTTGCCTTGAACGTCCGGCGGGGTCTGTGCTACCTATGCGCGCTTGGCATTTCGCACGCCCCCCGACTGCCGGTGGTGCGCTGGGGTGGTCCCGGCGTAGGAAGGCGGGGTGAAGGGGGCGGAGGCACAAAACCACACGCGGAGGAAGTCCATGGCAGCAGCGACGATGCGAGAAATGCTGGAGGCTGGAGTCCACTTCGGCCACCAGACCCACCGGTGGAACCCGAAGATGAAGCGCTACATCTTCACGGAGCGCAACGGGATCCACATCGTGGACCTGTCCCAGACGGTAAAGCTCTTTCGAAGCGCCTACGAAGTGGTGCGCGATGCCGTCTCCAAGGGCGGGCGAGTGCTCTTCGTGGGCACCAAGCGCCAGGCGGCCGATATCATCCAGGAAGAGGCGCTGCGCTGCGGGGAGTACTTCGTGAACCACCGCTGGCTGGGGGGCACGCTCACGAACTTCCAGACCATCAAGCGCAGCATCGAGCGCTACCGGGAGATGGAACGGATCCTGAGCGACGGCACCGTGGATCTGCTGCCCAAGAAGGAAGGGCTCAAGATCCAGCGCGAAAAGGCCAAGGCGGAGCGCGCCCTGGGCGGCATCAAGGACCTGAAGAACCTGCCCAAGGTCGTCTTCATCGTGGACCCGGCCCGGGAGGACATCGCGGTGCGCGAGGCCAACCGCCTGGGCATCCCCATCGTGGCCGTTGCCGATACCAACTGCGATCCGGAGTTGATCGACTACCCGATCCCCGGCAACGACGACGCCATTCGCTCCATCAAGCTCTTCACGTCCAAGGTGGCCGACGCCGTGCTCGAAGGCAAGGGCCGGCAGCAGGAGTTCTTCGCCCAGGAAGCGGGCGAAGAGTATGTGCCTCCCGTGGAGGGGGGCGAGGCCGGCGCGACGGAGACCTACGAGGTGCAGGAGGACGCGTAGCCGGCCAGCGGGGTGGGGAGCCGGGGCGACTGCGCCTCCCGCACGCGGGTGCAGGGGCGGCCCCCACGAGCAGACTCCGCCGAGCCCTGCCGCCGTGCCGTGCGGAGGGCTCGGCCCCGTTTTCTGTATCCTGACAGCTCTTTTCGCGAGGATGTGACGCCATGACGATCTCGGCCAGTGCGGTGAAGGACCTCCGGGAGAAGACCGGAGCCGGCATGATGGAATGCAAGAAGGCGCTCCAGGAGTCGGGGGGCGACATGGAGAAGGCGGCGGAGTTCCTGCGGAAGAAGGGGCTCGCGGATGCGGCGAAGAAGGCGAGCCGGATCGCCTCCGAAGGGCTCGTTCACGCATATATCCACGGCGGCGGCCGCATCGGCGTCCTCGTCGAGGTCAACTGCGAGACCGACTTCGTGGCGCGCACTCCCGAGTTCCGGGATTTCGTCAACAACCTGGCCCTGCACGTGGCCGCGTCGAATCCCCGCTGGCTCGATCGGGAGGCCGTGCCCGCCGACGAGCTGGAGCGGGAGCGCCGGTTCCTGAGCGAGCAGGCGGCGGAGTCGGGCAAGCCCCCCCAGGTGGTGGAGAAGATGGTGCAGGGGCGGCTGGAGAAGTTCTTCAAGGAGAACTGCTTCCTCGAGCAGCCCTACGTGAAGGATCCGGACCTCACGATCGAGGCTTACGTGAAGGCGCGGATCTCCTCGGTGGGCGAGAACATCCGGGTGCGCCGCTTCGTGCGGTTCGAGCTCGGGGAGGGGCTCGAGAAGCGCTCGGGAGACTTTGCCGCCGAGGTGGCCGCCCAGGTCAAGGGGGGGTGAGCGTGTCCCCGGGAAAACCGGCCTACCGCAGGGTTCTCCTCAAGTTTTCCGGGGAGGCCCTCATGGGTTCCCAGGGGTACGGGATCTCCCCCGACGTGGTGGAGCGCGTGGCCTCCGAGGTGGTGGAGGTGCGCGACCTCGGGGTACAGGTGGCCCTGGTGATCGGCGGGGGCAACATCTTCCGGGGGCTCAACGCCTCGGTGCGCGGCATGGACCGGTCCACGGCCGACTACATGGGGATGCTCGCCACGGTGATGAACAGCCTCGCGCTCCAGGACAGCCTGGAACGCCTCGGGGCCGTCACCCGGGTCATGTCGGCCATCACCATGCAGCAGGTGGCCGAGCCCTACATCCGCCGCCGGGCCATCCGCCATCTGGAAAAGGGGCGGATCGTCATCTTCGCGGCCGGCACCGGCAACCCCTACTTCAGCACCGACACGGCCGCGAGCCTGCGCGCGATGGAGATCGGGGCGGAAGCCATCCTCAAGGGGACGAAGGTGGACGGGGTGTACGACAAGGACCCCATGCGCCACCCCGACGCGGTGCGGTTCGGCCAGGTCTCGTACCTGGAGGTCTTGCAGCGCAACCTCCAGGTGATGGACTCTACCGCCATCTCCCTGTGCCGCGACAACGCACTTCCCATCGTGGTGTACGACTTCACCCAGCCCGGGAACACTCGCCGCGTGATCTGCGGCGAGGACATCGGAACGAAGGTAGGAGGTTGATGCGATGGCCGGCGGTCCCGATGCGGTCCTGAAGGAATCCAAGTCCAGCATGGAGAAGGCCCTGGAGGCCCTCCAGCGCAACTTCGCCCGGGTGCGCACCGGCAGGGCCAGCTTGAGCCTGCTCGACGGCATCCGGGTGGACTACTACGGCACGCCCACGCCCCTCAATCAGGTGGGCAGCCTCTCGATTCCCGAGCCCCGGCTGATCGCGATCCAGCCCTGGGACAAGTCCATGATCCCTGCCATCGAGAGGGCGATCCTCCAGTCCCAGATGGATCTGAATCCCAACAACGACGGGAACCTGGTGCGGATTCCCATCCCCAAGCTCACCGAGGAGCGGCGCAAGGAGCTCGTGAAGGTCGCCAAGGGGATGACGGAGGAGGCCAAGGTGGCGGTGCGGGGCGTGCGGCGCGACGCCAATGCCCAGCTCGACGCCCTGCAAAGGGAGGACTCGCTGCCCGAAGACGCTGCCCGGCGTGCCAAGGACGAGGTCCAGAAGGTCACGGACCAGTATGTTCAGAAGGCGGACGAGCTCCTGAAGAAGAAAGAGGCCGAGATCCTCGAGGTGTGAGCCCTCGGAGATCGGCCCCCGAAATGACCCAACTTTCGGAACTCCCGTCGCCCGCGGTGCCCCGGCACGTGGCCGTCATCATGGACGGCAACGGCCGCTGGGCGCGGGAGCGCGGCTGGCACCGCAACCGGGGGCACCGGGCGGGTATCGAGTCGGTGCGCGCCGTGGTGCGCGCCGCCCGGGAGTACGGGGTGCGCTACCTCACCCTGTATGCCTTCTCGTCGGAGAACTGGGGCCGGCCGGCGCGGGAGGTGCAGGCCATCATGGGCCTGCTGCGCTACTTCCTGGCGGCGGAGGTGCCCGCCCTCAAGCGGCAGGGCGTGCGCCTGCGGGCCATCGGAGAACTGGATCGGCTGCCCCCCCGGAGCCTGGCCGCGGTGCGCCGGGCCGAGGAAGAGACCCGGGCGTGCGCCGACCTGGATCTCATCCTGGCGCTCTCCTACGGCGGGCGCGACGAAATTCTCTCCGCGATCCGCAAGCTCCTGGCGCAGGGCGCCGATCCCGCAACCCTCGACGAAGCGGGCTTTCGGCGGTGCCTCTATGCCCCCGACGTGCCCGACCCCGATCTCCTCATCCGGACCAGCGGCGAGGTGCGGGTCTCGAACTTCCTCCTCTGGCAGATCGCCTACACGGAGATCTACGTCACCGCCGCCCTGTGGCCGGACTTCCGGGAGGATGCGTTTCGAGATGCCCTGGCGGACTTCGCCCGGCGGGAGCGGCGCTTCGGCCTGACCGCCGAACAAGTGCTCGGAGGTGACCCGTGAGCGACCGCGTGAAGACGGCCCTGGTTCTCGGACCCGTGTTTCTCGCCGTGCTCCTCCTGGGGGGAGTGGCGGTGTTCGGCGTGCTCGTGGCGCTCGTGGCCGGCGTCGGGGCGTGGGAGGCACGGCGGCTCGCCTGCCCCGATGCCAACGCCCTGGAGGAGCTCTTCGTGGCCGGGTGGGGCGGGGTGATCGCGCTCTCCTTCCTCTCCCGGTCGGGTGCCGTGCCGGGGGCGCTCCTGGCCCTGGGAGTGCTCGTGTACCTGGGGGCTTGGGCCTTCGGGCCGGGGCCGGGGCCCGACACCCTGCGCCGTTGGGGGGCAGCGGCGGGGGCGTGGCTCCTGGTGGCCCTGTTCCTGGGACACGCGATCTGGGTGCGTCGCTACGGCATCGCGCCGGTGCTCTTTCTTCTCGGCGTGGTCTGGGCGGGGGATACCGCCGCCTACTACACCGGCCGGGCCCTGGGGGCGACGGCGCTGGCGCCCGCGGTGAGCCCCAAGAAGACCCTGGAGGGTTCGGCGGGCGGCTTCGTGGCCGCGGTGGCGGTGGCAGGGGTCTTCTCGGTCCTGCTGCCGGTGCCCCACTCCCTGGGCACGGGGCTCCTCTGGGGCGCTGTCCTGAACCTGGTCGCCCAGACCGGCGATCTCCTGGAGTCCCTGCTCAAGCGGTGCGCCGGGGTCAAGGACTCGGGGGCGCTTTTCCCCGGCCACGGGGGGGTGCTCGACCGGGTGGACGGCTTCCTCCCCACCCTGCCGCTCTACGCCGCGATCCTGGGCCTGGGTGGGTGACGTGAAGGGACTGGCCCTCCTGGGCTCCACCGGTTCCATCGGCGAGAGCACCCTGGACGTGGTGGGCCGGTTTCCGGACCGCTTCCGGGTGCACTCCCTGGCGGCGGGGAGCAGCCGCCCCGAGCGCCTCGCCCGGCAGGTGGCCCAGACGGGGGCGGCGCTCGTGTCGGTGCCCACCGAAGCGGACGCCCGCCGGCTGGCCGGCCTCCTGGAGAGCCGCGCGGAGGTGGTTTGGGGCACCGAGGGCCTGGTGCGGGCCGTCGCGGCTCCCGAGGTGGACCTGGTGGTCTCCGCCATCGTGGGGGCGGCGGGCCTCGTCCCGACCTACGCGGCCTTGCTCGAGGGCAAGGACGTGGCCGTGGCCAACAAGGAGACCCTGGTCGCGGCGGGCGAGTTGGTGATGGAGGCGGCGAGCCGCAGCGGCGCCCGCCTCCTGCCGGTGGACAGCGAGCACTCGGCCCTGTTCCAGGCCCTGGAGGGGCGAGATGCCGCGGAGGTGCGCCGGCTCATCCTGACGGCGTCCGGCGGCCCCTTCCGCGGGCGCAGCGCGGGCAGCCTCGCCCGGGTGGGCGTCCAGGAGGCCCTGGCCCACCCCCGGTGGGCCATGGGGCCGAAGATCACGGTAGACTCGGCGACCCTGATGAACAAGGGCCTGGAGGTCATCGAGGCCCACTGGCTCTTCGGGGTGCCGGCGGACCGGATCGACGTGACCCTCCACCCCCAGAGCGTGGTCCACTCCCTGGTGGAGTTCATCGACGGCTCGCTCTTGGCCCAGCTCGGGGTGGCCGATATGCGGGGGCCCATCGCCTACGCGCTCCACTACCCGGCGCGCCTGCCCCTGCCCGACCTGACCCTCGACCTGTGGCAGGCCGGTCCCCTGACCTTCGAGCCCCCCGACCGGGAGGCCTTTCCGTGCCTGGACCTCGCCTACGGCGCCCTGCGGGCCGGGGGCACGGCGCCGGCGGTCCTCTCCGGGGCCAACGAAGCCGCGGTAGAGGCGTTCCTGGGGGACCGCCTTTCCTTTCCTGGAATCCCCGCGGCGGTCGACGCGGCCCTCCAGGCCCACTCACCCCGCCCCCTCGACTCGGTCCACACCGCCCTGGAGGTGGACCGCTGGGCCCGCAGTTTCGTGCGGGCCTGGATCGCCGAGAGGGGCGCGAGGAGCGCAACCTGATGTCTTTTTTCCACTTTACCATCCCGTTTCTCGTCCTCCTGGGCATCCTGATCTTCGTCCACGAGCTGGGACACTTCCTCGTGGCCAAGCGGCTGGGGATCCGGGTGCTCAAGTTCTCCCTGGGATTCGGTCCCACCCTTCTGGGGACCAAACGGGGGGAGACGGAGTACGTGATCTCGGCCATTCCCCTGGGCGGCTACGTCAAGCTCTATGGTGAGGACCCCGACGAGGAGCTGCCCCCCGAGGAGACCCGGGTCAGCTTCAGCGCCCGGCCCGTGTCCCACCGTTTGGCCACGGTGGCGGCAGGCCCCTTCATGAACTTCGCGCTGGCGGTGGTGGTCTTCGCCCTCCTGGGGCTCCTGGGGACTCCGATCCTGCAGGCCGTCGTCGGAGAGGTCACGCCCGACATGCCGGCGGCTGCGGCAGGGGTGCGCTCGGGCGACCGGGTGGTGGCCGTGGACGGTACGGCGGTGGGGTCCTGGGAGGAGATGGCCGAGGCCATCGCGGGCTCCGAAGGAAGGGAGATCGTCCTCGTGCTGGACCGGGAGGGAGAGGCCCTCTCCGTGCCCGTCGCCCCCGCCCGGCGCACCTCGCGCAACCTCCTGGGAGAGGTGGTGGAGCGGCCCATGATCGGGATCGGCCCCGCCGGGGAGGTGGAGATCCGCCGGTCATCCCTCTGGGAAGCGCCCTGGGTGGGCCTGCGGGAGACCGGCCGCTGGACCTGGCTTACCGTGGAGGTGCTGGGGAAGATGGTGGTGGGGCGGGTGAGCCCCCGCAACCTGGGGGGGCCCATCGCCATTGCCCAGATGGCCGGGGAGACGGCCCGGGCGGGGCTCCTGAGCTTCCTCTTCCTGGTGGCGGTCCTCTCGGTGAACCTGGCGGTCCTGAACCTCCTGCCCATCCCCATCCTCGACGGCGGCCACGTGCTCTTCTTCGGCATCGAGGCCCTGCGGGGGCGCCCGGTGAGCATCCGCAACCGGGAGGTGGCCCAGCAGGTGGGCCTCATGATCCTCCTCATGCTCATGGCGTACGTGATCTACAACGATGTGGCTCGGCTCGTGACCGGCTGAGGGCGGCGTGGGCGCCCTTCTGGCCATCGACACCGCCGACGCCACCGCCGGAGTGGCGCTGCTCGTGGACGGGCAGCTCGTGGCGGAGTTCGTGGAGGTCTCGGCCTACCGCCACTCGGAGCGGCTCTTCGCGCTGGTGGACGAAGCCCTGGCCGGCGCGGGGGTGGAGCGCCGGGAGCTGGAGGCGGTGGCGGTCACCATAGGCCCCGGGTCCTTTACCGGGCTCCGGGTAGGCCTGGCGACGGCCAAGGGGATCGCCTTCGCCCTGGGTCGACCGCTGGCGGGGGTCTCCACCCTGGAGGCCCTGGCGCGGGGCGCCATGCCCTTCCCCGGCCTCATCGTTCCCCTTCTGGACGCCCGCAAGCGACAGGTCTACGGGGCCGCGTATCGGGGCCGCGACGGGGCGGTGGCGGTCCACCCGGCCGCGTGGTCTCCGGCCGAGCTCGCCGGGCGGGCGCGGGCCGCCGCCGCGGGAGGACCCGTCCTGGCCCTGGGATCCGGTCTCGGCCCCTACCGGGCCGTGTTCGAGGAGGCCCTGGGAGAGGCCCTCTCCTGCGCTCCCCCCTCCCGATGGCACGTGACCCCGGGGCAGGTGGCCCTCCTGGGAGAGGAGGCCCTGCGCGAGGGCCGCGCCGGGGTTCCCGCCACCCTGGCTCCCCTCTACCTTCGCCGCAGCGAGGCGGAAGAAGCAAGGCAGCCGCAAGGGAAATAGTAGTTGTCCGTTGTCCGTTGTCCGTGGTCCGTTGCGGGTTGCGCGTTGCAGGTTGCCCGTTGGTCGTTGTCCGTTGCTCGTTGGAGTAGGATCGACGCCCGCCTCACGCTTCACGCGTCACTCGGCACTCCGCGCCCGTCACGTCTCACGTTTCACATTTCACGTCTCACGTCTCCCCCGTCACCCGTCACCCGTCACCCGTCACCCACCACCGTGCCGTCCCGTCCGATCACCACCTCCCGGTAGGGGATGTTCGCGCCGCTCTCCTTGAGGGCTTCCGCGGCCATGGCGCTCAGCCCCCCGCAGCAGGGCACCTCCATGCGCACCACCGTGACCCCGGCGAGCCCTCCCTGCCGGAAGATCTGGATCAGCTTCTGGAAGTGGGCTCCGGCGTTGTCGAGCTTGGGGCATGCCACCGCGACTGCCTTGCCCCGCAGCAGGTTCTGGTGGAAGTCCGGGTAGGCAAACGGCACGCAGTCGGCGGTGAGCAGGAGCTCGGCCCCGCGGAAGAAGGGCGCCGTCGGAGGCAGGAGCCCCAGCTGCACGGGCCAGTGGGAGAGCTCCGAGGGCGTTGGCGCAGCGATTTGCGCCCCGCCGGGGGCGGCCGCGGGCCGGCGCGCGCCCAGGGTGGCCGCCTGGGCCGACGGGCACCCGCCGCCGAGGCTCAGGGGCCGGGCGGAGGGGCAGCCCCCCGCCACGGGCGGTTTCGCCGCCGGCTGGGGCGCGTGGAGCGGGGGACGTCCCAGTGCCTCCAGCCGTTGCTCGACCAGGTGTTCGTCGAAGGCCTCGGCGTCGCGCTCCTCGATGATGAGGGCCCCCTCCGGACAGTGGCCCAGGCAGGCCCCCAGGCCGTCGCACAGGGCCTCTTTGACGAGCACAGCCTTTCCGTTGCGGATCTCCAGGCTGCCCTCGGCGCAGTTGGGGACGCACAGGCCGCAGCCTGTGCACTTGTCTTCGTCGATGCGGATGATCTGGCGCTTCATGGCGGCCTCCCTTGTGCCTGTGCTTTGGGCTCCGTGCCCTGTGTACTGTGTGGTGTCGTCTGGGGGGAAGATACGCCTCCCGTGGGGCGCCGGCCTTGATCGAGGTCAAGCCGAGCCTCGTGCCAGCCGGCGCTTTCTTGAAAATCGCTCTCAGTTTGTTGTTGACCCCGGCGCTCCGACTCATTATCCTGACATTCGTTCTCAACAAGAGGAGCCAGGACATGTGTCTGAGCGATATGCGGCGGGGCGAGTGGGCCCGGGTGACGGCCATCCCGGACGCCGACCTTCGGGTTCAGCTCCTGCGCTTCGGCATCGCCGACGGCTGCCGGGTGTGCTGCCAGGCCAAGCTGCCCTTCGGCCCCCTGGTGCTGCGCTACGGGGGGCAGGAGATCGCGGTGGGGCGGCAGCTCGCTCGGGCCATACAGGTCGAGGGAGAGGGGAGCAGGGCGTGAACCACGGTGCCTGTGCCCCGATCCTCGAAGAGGCGGCGGGGCGGCGGAAGATCGTGCTCGTCGGCAATCCCAACGTGGGCAAGTCCGTATTCTTCGGCGCGTGGAGCGGCATGTACGTGGAGGTCTCCAACTTTCCCGGCACCACGGTGGAGGTGCACCGGGGAAGGGTCGGGGAGGACGCCCTGTTCGACACCCCGGGCGTCTACGGGGTGGGGTCCTTCAATGACGAGGAGCGGGTGGCCCGGGACGTGATCCTGGGCGCCGACGTGGTGGTGAACATCGTAGACGCGACCCACCTGGAGCGCGACCTCTTCCTCACCCTGCAGGTGATCGACATGGGGTTGCCCACCGTGGTGGCCCTGAACTTCTGCGACGAGGCGGAGGCCGCGGGCATCGTGGTCGACGCGGCGCGCCTCTCGGAGGAGCTCGGGGTGCCGGTGATCCCCGCGGCGGCCGTGAAGGGCCGGGGCCTCCGGGAGGCCTACGAGGCCCTGGAACGGGCGGTGCCGGGCCGCGCCCATCCGGAGGTGGAGGCCCAGGTGCTCCGGCTCCTGGATCGGGTGGACTCGCGCCCGGAAGCGCTCCTCGTGCTCGAGGGAGACGCCGTCGTGGCCCAGCGCCACGGGGTCGCCCCCCTGGGGGAGCGGGAGCGCGTCTATCTCCTGCGCCGGCAGCGGGTCAACGACCTGGTAGAGCGGGTGGTGGTGCGGCCCGAGGGCTCGGCGCGGGTGCGGGACGTCCTGGGGCGCCTGTGCCTGGAGCCCCTCACGGGGGTCCCCATCCTGTTCCTGGTCCTGTGGGGCTGCTACGAGCTCATCGGGGTGTGGATCGCGGGGGAGGTGGTGGGACTCACCGAAGAGACCCTCCTCCAGGGGTACTACGAGCCGTGGATCCGGGAGGTGGTGGGGCGGTGGGTGCCCGAAGCCACGGTTTTGGGACAGATCCTGGTGGGCGAGTTCGGCGTCCTCACCATGACGGTGACCTACCTGCTGGGGCTTCTGCTGCCCCTGGTTATGGGGTTCTATACGGCGCTCTCCCTCCTGGAGGACTCGGGATACCTGCCCCGCCTGGCCACGCTGCTGGACCGGCTCATGAACTCCCTGGGGCTCAACGGCCGCGCCGTGATCCCGGTGATCCTGGGGTTCGGGTGCGTCCAGCTCGGTACCATTACCACCCGCATCCTCGGCTCCCAGCGGGAGCGCACCATCGCCACCACGATCCTGAACTTCGTGATCCCCTGCTCGGCCCAGCTGGGGGTCATCGTCGGCATGCTGGCCGCGGTGGGGGCCAGGTACACCGCGGTGTACGCCCTGGTCATCTTCGCCTGCCTGGTCGCCGTGGGAACGGTGCTCCACCGGGTGATCCCCGGCAAGAGCACGCCGCTCCTGATCGACCTGCCCCCCATGCGCTGGCCTCGGCCGGGCAACGTGGCGCGCAAGATCTTCGTGCGCACCTTCTTTTTCATGAAGGAGGCCTACGTCTGGTTCGTGGTAGGCGCCCTCGGGGTTTCACTGCTGCAAGTGAGCGGGGGGCTGGGGGCCTGGCAGCGAGCCCTGGCGCCCCTGACCGAGGGGTGGCTCAAGCTTCCCCGGGAGGCCGCCACGGCCTTCGTGATGGGGATGGTACGGCGCGACTTCGGTGCCGCGGGCCTGACCGACCTCTCCCTGAGCCCCTGGCAGACCGTGGTAAGCCTGGTCACGATCACGCTTTTCGTGCCGTGCATCGCGAGCCTCATGATCCTCTTCAAGGAGCGGGGCGTGCGCGAGGCGGCCACCATCTGGCTCGGGGCCTGCGCCCTGGCCTTCGGCGTGGGCGGCCTTGTGGCCCAGGCCGTCCTCTGAGGACGGGGGCTTCCATGCGAAATCCCTTCCGGAAACCGGTTCCCAGCCCCACGTCGTCTCCCCGGGCCTGCCCCTCCTGCCGCTGCCCCCTGGAGCAGCCGGGCTGGCGCATCTGCCCCCGCTGCCGGCAGGAGCTCGACGCCTGCGCCGGGTGCTCGGCCTGCGGAAAGTGCCGACAGTAGGGAGAACCCTTCCCCGACCCCCTGCACCCGTTCGGGATCGGTATCGCTATCGGTATCGCTATCGAACCGATCCCGATACCGATTTCCATGGGGCCCGGCTACGCGGTCTCCCCCGCGTGGAGCTTCTTCCACAGCTCCGCCAGGCGCTCGAGGCGGCGCATCACCTTGGCGTTGACGCTGCCTTCGGGGTAGTTGCCGTAGGCGTCCTCGGCTCCCGCCGGCAGCCTCGTGAAGAGCTCCAGCGCCTCGTCCACGGTGGCGACGGCGTACACGTGGAATCGGCCCGCCTCCACCGCCGCCACCACCTCGGAGTCGAGCATGAGGTTCTTCAGGTTGGCCCGGGGGATGACGACCCCTTGGGTGCCGGTGAGGCCCTTGACCACGCAGGTCTTGTAGAAGCCCTCGATCTTGAGGTTCACGCCCCCGATGGCCTGTATGCTGCCCCGCTGGTCCACCGATCCCGTGATGGCCAGGTCCTGGCGCAGGGGGACCTCGCCCAGGGCCGAGATCAGGGCCAGCAGCTCGGCCGTGGAGGCGCTGTCGCCCTCCACCCCGCCGTAGGACTGCTCGAAACATAGGGTCGCGGCGAACGCGATGGGGAAACGCCGGGCGTAGCGGGAGCCGAAGTAGCCCTGGAGGATGAGCATGCCCTTGTTGTGGATGCGGCCCCCGAGCTCGCTTTCGCGCTCGATGTTGACCACCCCCTCCTTGCCCAGGAAGACCTTGGCCGTGACGCGGGAGGGCTTGCCGAAGGCGTAGTCCCCCAGGTCGTACACCGAGAGCCCGTTCACCTGGCCCACGGCCTCGCCCTCGGCCTCGATGACGATGGTGCCCTCCTCGATGAGGCGGCCGATGATCTCTTCCAGATAGTTGTTGCGCCCGATCTTCTCCGACACGGCCCGCGCCACGTGCTCGGCGCCCACCACCGGCGCCCCGGCGGCCCGTGCCCAGTGGTGGGCCTCGCGCACCAGGTCCACCAGCTCCTGGTGGTGGCTGGCGAGGCGCTCCTGGTGCTCGGCGAAGCGCAGGCCCTCCTCCACCACCCCGGCCACCGCATCCCGATGGAAGGGCAGGAGCCCCTCTTCGGTGCAGTGGTGGGCCACCAGGAAGGCGTAGCTCTCCCGGTTCTCGTCGGTAAGGGGCATGTCGTCGGAGAACTCGCCCTTGACCTTGAAGAGCTGGGCGAAGTCCTCGTCGTAGTGGTGGAGCAGGTAGTAGATCCAGGGCGTGCCCAGGAGCACCACCTTGAGCCGCGCGGGGATGGGCTCGGGTTTGAGTGTGGTGGTGGAGATGAGGCGGAACTGCTCGCCGATCTCCTCGATGCGGATCTCCCGCTCCTTGAGCACCCGCTTCAACGCATCGTAGGCGAAGGGGTTGACGAGCACGTCCCGGGCGTCGAGCACCAGGTAGCCCCCGTTGGCCCGGTGGAAGGCGCCCGCCTTGACCAGGGTGAAGTCGGTGGTGAAGGCCCCGAGCTGCACGTGGTGCTCGATGCGCCCGATGAGGTTGTGGTAGGTGGGGTTCGACTCGTGCACCACCGGGGAGGCCTCCAGCCCCTTGTTGTTCACGAGCACGTTCACCTGATAGCGCTTGGTGCGGTTCTCGGTGAGGGCCGCCCGAAAGGGAAAGGGCAGGGTGGGGCCTTCCTGGCCGCCGGAGCGAAACTCGTCCAGGTTGTCGATGACGTCTTTTTCCACGGCCTTGAGGTACTCCACCACCCGGGCGAGCGCCGCGTACTTCCGCACCAGCGCCTCGATCTCGTGGCCCACCGCGGCCAGGGCGATCCGGCGCTCCAAGTCCTTCACCGTCTCCTTGGCCCGGTGCTCGATGGCCTTGACCGCCTCGATGGTCTCCCGAAGCTTCGACTGGAGCACCTCGCGGGCCTTGCGCACGGCTTCCTGCTCCGCCTCGGGGAGCTTCTCGAAGTCTTCCTGGCTCACGGGGGAGCCCTCGTGGGTGTAGATGAGTGCGAGTCCTTCGGCGCTTCGCTGCACCAGGAACCCGTGGGCGTTGGCCACGGTTTCGAGCTCCCGGAAGACCTGGGTCTTCTCCTCCTGGGCGGCCTTGACGGCTGCCGCCTTCTCCTTTTCGTAGCCGTCCCCCGAGAACGCCTTGGGAATCTCGGCGAGCAGGCTCTTTACCAGGGCCTCCATGTCCTGGCGCAGACCCTCGGCGCTCCCGGCCGGCAGCGACAGGGCCAGGGGGCGCTCCTCGTCCTGGAAGTTGAAGACGCACGCCCAGTCCTCGGGCACGGGGCGGTGGGCGGCGGCCTCCTGGAGCAGGTCGAGCACCGTGGTGCGCTTGCCGGCCCCGGGCTGCCCGAGAACGAAGATGTTGTAACCCTGACTCTCGACCCCGATGCCGAAGTCCAGGGCCCGCAGAACCCGCCCCTGCCCCAGGGGCTTGCGCATGGGCTCGATGTCGGCGGTGGTCTCGAAGGGGAATGCGGCGGGGTCCACCCGCCGGCGAAGCCTCAGGGGTTCCAAGGGGGGGGTCATCCGGGCCTCCTCCGCAAGAGAGGGAACAAAGAAGCGCCATTGTAACCACCTGGGGTCCCGTTTCAAACCGCTCGGCTCCCAGGACTTCCGGCGCCCTTGCTTTCCCGGTTCGGCCCGCTACCCTGAGCCGGCCCCATCCATCGCTGCGGAGGAGCCCCCATGCGTGTTTCCGCGGTCGGGAACGCCCAGTACATCGACGATCAGTACGCCCGCTGGCGGGCGGACCCCGAGGGGGTCTCCGCCGAGTGGCGAGCGTTTTTCGAGGGGTTCGAGCTCGGCTCCCGACGCCTGCCGGGCGAGGGGGCGGCCGCCGGGGCCGAACTCCAGGCCAAGGCGGACGCCCTGATCGCCCGGTACCGGGAGCTGGGGCACCTGCTGGCCTGCCTCGATCCCCTCAGCGTCTGCCCCACCTCCCATCCCCTCCTGGATCTGGAAGGCTTCGGGCTCGGGCCGGAAGACCTGGAGAAGCCGGTCTGGGCCCCGGAGCTCGGCGGGGAGGCGGTCCCCCTGGGCACCGTGGTCGACGCCCTGCGGGAGACCTACTGCCGGGCGGTGGGGGTGGAGTACCAGCACCTGCAAGACCCGGACGAGCGCCGCTGGCTGCAAGACCGCATGGAGCCCGTGCGCAACCGGCTCGCCCTGGGGCCCGACCGGCGCCGGGAGGTGCTGCGGTGGCTCGTCCGGGCTGCCCGGTTCGAAGCCTTCCTCCACAAACGATACCTGGGGCAGACCCGGTTCTCCCTGGAAGGAGCAGAGGTCCTGATCCCCCAGCTCCGAGACCTGCTCCGGTCGGCCGCCGAGCAGGGAGTCGAGGAAGTGGTGCTCGGGATGGCCCACCGGGGGCGCCTCAACGTGCACGTGAACCTGCTCGGGAAGAGCTACGAGGAGGTCTTCTGCCAGTTCGAGGCGACCTACGACCCGGAGGAGCTGCCGGGGGGGGGCGATGTGAAGTATCACAGCGGCTACGCGGGCCGCCTCGAGACCGGGGCGGGGCCCGTGCGGGTGGTACTCCCCGAGAACCCGAGCCACCTGGAGGCGGTGAACCCGGTGGTGGAGGGCATGGCCCGGGCTCTTCAGGACCGGCGGGGGGAGGGCGGGCCCCGGGCCGTCCTCCCGCTCCTCATCCACGGCGACGCGGCCTTCCCGGGGCAGGGCATCGTGGCCGAGACCCTGAATCTCTCGCGCCTGCCCGGGTATGCCACGGGGGGCACGCTCCACATCGTGCTCAACAACCAGATCGGGTACACCACGGTGCCCGAGAACGCCCGGTCCACCCGCTACGCCACCGACCTGGCCAAGATGCTCATGGTGCCGATCTTCCACGTCCACGGGGAGAACCCGGAGGCGGTGCTCTTCGCCACGCGGCTCGCGCTGGCGTACCGCCTGGAGTTCGGCAAGGACGCGGTGGTGGACCTGGTGTGCTACCGGCGCCACGGCCACAACGAGGGAGACGAGCCTTACTTCACCCAGCCGCTGCTCTACGAGCGGATTCGCGACCGCCCCCCGGTGCACGAGCTCTACGCGCGAGAAGCGGCGCCGGAGGCAGAAGGCGCCGCCCTCCTGGAGGAGCTCAACCGCGAGGTGGACGCCGCCCTGGAGGAGGCGTACCAGGCGGCGCGCTCCCAGCCCTGCGTCTGGTCGCCCCCGGAGCCCTGGGACGGGTGGGAGGGCCTGGGAGGCCGGCCGGAGGAGCCCGGACCGGACACGGGCGTCCCGGAGGGGGAGCTGCAGGACCTCCACCGGGCCCTCGCCCGGGTGCCCGACGGCTTCTCGCTCCATCCCAAGCTGCGGAAGATCCTGGAGCGCAGAGTGGAAGCGGCACAGTCGGGGGAGGGGGGGACGGGGCTGGACTGGGCCGGGGCCGAGGCCCTGGCCTTCGGGGGCCTCTTGTCGGAAGGCGTTCCGGTGCGTCTGAGCGGGGAGGACAGCCGGCGGGGCACCTTCAGCCAGCGCCACTGCGTGTGGTTCGACACCGCCAGCGGCGAGCCCTGGGTGCCGCTCGACCACGTGAAGCGGGGACAGGCGCGGTTCCAGGTGTTCGACAGCCCGCTTTCCGAGGCGGCCGTAGTGGGGTTCGAGTACGGGTACGCGGCGGTGGCGCCCCGTACCCTGGTGCTCTGGGAAGCCCAGTACGGCGACTTCGCCAACGGGGCCCAGGTGATCGTCGACCAGTTCGTGGCGAGCGCCGAGGCCAAGTGGCAAAGGCCCAACGGGCTCGTGCTGCTCCTGCCCCACGGCTACGAGGGGCAGGGGCCCGACCACTCCACGGCCCGGCCCGAGCGGTTCCTCCAGCTCTTCGCCGAGGACAACCTCCAGGTGTGCCAGCCCACGACCCCCGCTCAGTACTTCCACCTCCTGCGGCGGCAGGCCAAAGCTCCCTGGCGCAAGCCCCTGGTGGTCCTGACCCCCAAGAGCCTCCTGCGCCACCCCGAAGCGGTTTCCCCCCTGACGGAGCTGGCCGAGGGCCGGTTCCGCACGGTGCTGCCGGACCCGCAGCCGGTCAGGGGCAAACCCCGCCGGGTGCTCCTGTGCACCGGCAAGATCTACTATGACCTCCTGGCCGCCCGGAAGAAGGCCGGGATCAAGGGCGTGGCCCTGGTGCGCCTGGAGCAGCTCGCCCCCTTCCCGGAGGCGGCCCTGGAAGAGGCCCTGGCGCCCCTGCGCGGCGTTAAAGAGTGGCGCTGGGTGCAGGAGGAGCCGGCCAACATGGGGGCCTGGGCCTTCGTGGCGCCCCGGCTGCGGGCCCCGGGCGCTAGGGGCGCGAAGGGCGGTGCAGAGGTGGGCTACGTGGGGCGCCCCGCGGCGGCGAGCCCGGCCACGGGTTTTTCCTTCCTGCATCGACAGGAACAGGAAGCCTTGGTGCGAGAGGCGTTGGGAGAAGGCTGAAGAGTATGGGCGCCTCCCGCACCCTGGCTGGATTTGGGGTGGGAAGGGGGCGCCCCCTGGCTGTTTCTGCAGACCCGAGGAGGAGCGCGCGATGGAGACCGAGGTTCGGGTACCCGAGGTGGGGGAGTCGGTACGGGAGGCCCTCCTGGCCGAGTGGTTCGCCGCCGACGGCGCGGCGGTGAAGGTGGACGAGCCCGTCTTCCTCCTGGAGACCGACAAGATCACCCTGGAGGTCCCGGCGGAAGCCTCCGGGACCTTGCGCATCCTGGTGAAGGCGGGCCAGACCGTGGCGGTCGGCGACGTGGTGGGCAAGATCGTGTCGGAGGGCGGGGGCGCCGGTCGGACCGACACGTCCGACAAGTCCGACCAGTCCGACAGGTCTGACAGGTCTGACAGGTCTGACGCGTCCGACAGGCCCGCCGCCGCCGCAGAGCCTGCGCCTCCCCGGGCGGAGGCGCCCCCGAAGCCAGAGGCCCTGGCCCCGTCGGTGCGGCGGCTCGTGGAAGAGCACGGGCTCGATGCCGCCAAGATCCCCGCCACGGGGCCGGAGGGGCGGCTCACCCGGGGAGATGTGCGCCTCTATATCGAGGAGCACGCGGGCAAGGCTCCCGACGCTCCGCCCGCGAAACGGGCCGCGCCGGAGCCCTCGGGGCAGGCCGAGCCTGCCCAAAAGACCCCCGCGAAGAAGGCACCGGAAACGCCAAAGCCCGCCGCTGCCGAGGGCCCCGAAGGGGTCACCCGCAAGCCCCTGAGCCCCATCCGCCGGCGCATCGCGGAGCGGCTCCTGGAGGCCAAGCGCGACACCGCCATGCTCACCACCTTCAACGAGGTGGACATGGGGGCGGTGATGGAGCTCCGCAAGCGGCACAAGGGGGCCTTTCTGGCCCAGCACGGGGTGGGGCTTGGGATCACGTCGTTCTTCGTGCTCGCTGCCGTGCGGGCGCTGCACGCCTTCCCGGCGCTCAACGCCTTCATCGAGGGCGACGAGGTCGTCTATCACGACTTCGTCCACATGGGCATCGCCATCGGGGCCGAGCGGGGACTGGTGGTGCCCGTGCTCCGGCACGCGCAGGCCATGGGCGCCCCCGCCATCGAGCGGGCCATCGCTGGGTTCGCCGACAAGGTGCGCGAAAACAAGCTCGAGCTCTCCGACCTGGAGGGGGGCACCTTTTCCATCACCAACGGGGGAGTCTTCGGTTCGCTCCTCTCCACCCCCATCCTCAACCCTCCCCAGAGCGCGATTCTCGGCCTCCACAAGGTGGAGCCGCGCCCGGTGGTGCGCGACGGCCAGGTGATCGTGCGCCCCATGATGTACGTGGCGCTCACCTACGACCACCGGCTCGTGGACGGCCGGGACGCCGTGCAGTTCCTGGTGCGGATCAAGGACCTGGTGGAGGAGCCCGAGCGGCTCTGGCTGGAGGTGTGAGATGGCCGGCTTCGACCTGGTGGTGATCGGCGCGGGCCCGGGGGGCTATGTGGCGGCGGCCCGGGCGGCGCAGCTCGGGATGAAAGTGGCCTGCGTGGAGCGGGAGGAGCGCCTTGGCGGGGTCTGCCTGCGGGTGGGGTGCATCCCGAGCAAGGCGCTGCTCGACTCGAGCGAGCTCTACGCCGCGGCCGGAGAGCGGCTGGCGGAGCACGGGGTCGGGGTGGGCAAGGTCCGCCTGGACCTCAAGACCATGCTGGCGCGCAAGGACCGGGTGGTGGCCGACCTCACGGGCGCCGTGCAGACCCTCCTGGAGCGCGCCGGGGTGGAGATCGTGCGGGGAAACGCGCGCCTCGCGGGACCCAATGGGGTGGCGGTGGAGTCGGCGGGGGGGAAGGGCAGGAGCAAGGGGGCAGCGACCCTGGAAGCCAAGGCCGTCCTCCTGGCTACGGGGAGCGAGCCGGTGGACGTCCGGGCCTTCCCGGCCGACGGCAAGCGCATCGTCACCTCCACCGAGGCCCTGGCCTTCGACGCGGTGCCCAAGCGGCTGGGGATCGTGGGGGGCGGGTACATCGGGCTGGAACTCGGCTCGGTATGGGCGCGCCTGGGGTCGGAGGTGACGGTGATCGAGGCCCTGCCCCGGATCGCCTCCACGGCGGACGGCCAGGTGGGCCGGGCCCTGGAGCGGAGCCTGAAGAAGCAGGGCCTTTCCTTTCGGGTGAAGACCCGGGTGGTGGAGGCCAAGGCCTCGGCGCGGGGCGTGAAGGCCGTGGTGGAGGGGGAAGAGGGGAAGCAGGAGAGCTTTTTTTTCGACCGGCTCCTGGTGGCGGTGGGGCGCCGGCCCTTGACCCGGGGCCTCGGGCTCGAGGAGGCGGGGGTGCGGGTGGACGACAAGACGGGGCGGGTGCGGGTGGACGCGGCCTATCGCACGAGCGTGCCCACGGTGTACGCGGTGGGCGACCTGGTGGACGGGCCCATGCTGGCCCACAAGGCTTCGGCCGAGGGGATCGCCGCGGTGGAGGGGCTCGCGGGGCTCCCGGGAGAGGTGAGCTACGACGCCGTTCCCTCGGTCATCTACACCCACCCCGAGGTGGCGAGCGTGGGGCTGACCGAGGAGCAGGTGAAGGCCCGGGGAGTTGCCTACTGCTCGGGGGTCTACCCCTTCGGGGGCAACGGGCGAGCCCGGTGCGCGGGGGAGGCGGAGGGGTTCGTCAAGGTGCTGGCCCACCAGGCCAGCGGCCGCCTGCTGGGGGTCCACATCGTCGGGCCCCGGGCCTCGGACCTCCTGGCCGAGGCCGTGCTGGCCGTGGAGCTGGGCGCGAGCGCCCAGGCCCTGGCCCGCACCGTCCACGCCCACCCCACCTTCGGCGAGGCCCTCATGGAAGCAGCCGGCGTCGCGGCGCGGTGCGCGGGAGACGGATGAATCCGCGCATCGCCTCCATGGAAAACCTCATCGCCCGCGATCCCGGCGGGCGAAACGTGTTCGGCCTGGCCATCGCCGACCAGCTCCGACTCGCGGCCCAGTCCCTGCGGCTGGCCCGGCGGGCGGCCATCGTGAGCGGGTTCTTCGTAACCGGGGCCGGCGCCGGCGAGACCGACGGCCCCCCCGGGGCCCACGCCCTGGCGGAAGCGCTCCGGGCGCTGGGCATTCCGGTGGACCTCGTCACCGACGCGCGCAACGCACCCCTCTTCCATGCCCTGGGAGAGGAGCCCCGGGTCCTGGACGGGAGCCCGGCCGAGGTGGCGGCCGCCTGCGCCCATTATCTGGACGAGCGCCGGCCCACCCACCTGGTCGCCGTGGAGCGCCTGGGCCGGGGCGCCGACGGGCGCTACCGCAACATGCGGGGCGCCGACGTCTCCGAGACCACGGCACCCCTGGACGAGCTCTTCCTGGAGGGGGGCCGCCGGGGCCTCACCACCCTCGGCATCGGCGACGGCGGCAACGAGGTCGGCATGGGCCGCGTGTTCACCGCGGCCCGCACCGCCGTCTGCCACGGCCGGCTCGTCGCCACCGTCGTCCCCACGGACTACTGCATCGTGGCGGGGGTCTCCAACTGGGGGGCCCTGGGCCTGGTGGGAGCCCTCTCGGTGCTGGAAGGACGCGATCTCCTGCCCGCGGGCGGCAAGCTGACTGCCGACCTCGAAAAGGTGGTGGAGGTCGGCGGCGCCGTGGACGGGGTCACCGGGCGCCGCGAGCCCACCGTGGACGGCCTGCCGGCGGCCGAGTCCCTGCGGGTGCTCGAAGAGCTGCGAAGCCATGTGGCCCCGCCGCCCTTCGAGCGGGGGGGGCCACTCACCGTGGGCGTGCTGGGGTTGGGGGAGACCGGGCGCGCGGCGGCCGCCCTCCTGCGGAGCCGGGGCCATCGGGTGCGGGCCTCGGACGCGGCGGCGCACGTACCCGAGATTGGCCTGCCGGCCGACGACCTGGAGGCCGGGGGGCACACGATCGGGTTCCTGGAACCCTGCGACCTGGTGGTGGTGAGCCCCGGCGTCCCCACCGGCGCGGCCATCCGCGGGGCGCTCCACGCCCGGGGCATCCCCGTGATGAGCGCCCTGGAGATGGCGTCGGCCCTGTGCACGAACCCCATCGTCGCCGTGACCGGAACCGTGGGAAAGCGCACCACCGCGGAGCGGATCGGCGCTCTCTTTCGACAGGGGGGGCGAGCCGTGGCGGTGGGGGGAAACCGGGGGACGCCGCTCGCGACCCTTGTGCTCGCGGCCGACCGGGGAAGTCCGGGCGGGGAGCCGCCGACCTTCGTGCTCGCGGTCTCGAGCTTCCAGTTGGAGAGCGTGGTGCGCTTTCGCCCCCGGGTGGCCGTCATGCTCAACCTGGCCGAGGCCCACCTGGACCGCCACCGGACCCTGGCCGAGTACGTGCGGATCAAGAGCCGGATCTTCATGAACCACCGGCCCGACGACGCGCTCATCCTCAACGCCGACGACCCGCGCCTGCGCCCCCTGGCCCGAAAGCACGCGGGCCGGACCTTCTTCGTCTCGGCCCGGGGCCCGGTGGAGCAGGGCGCGTGGCTCCGCCGGGGGCGGGTGCGCCTGGCCGTGGACGGGGAGGAGGAGGACCTGGGCCGGTTCGAGGAGCCCTTTCCCGAGAATCTGCTGGGCGCCCTCCTCGCCGCCCGCCTCAGCGGCCTCCCGGCCGAGGTTCTGCGAGGCGGTGCGGGCTAGAAATCCTTGAGGACCGGGAATCTGGAACAATGCGTCAAGTTTCGCGCCCGAGAAATGGTGGGTCCGCTTCGCTTGATCCACCGGTTGCCGCGCAAGGTTCGGGGGGCGGGCCGGGGGCCTCCCCGGAGGCGGGGCAGGCGGCTTTGGCGACGCCCCAGCGGGCGCGCAATGCCCTTCCCCTGCCTTGCTGGAATGCCACGGACCATCCGAGAGCTCACGGGATCCTGCGCCGCCGCAGGGGAGGCCCCCGGCCCGCCCATGCCTCGACGGTCTGAAGCGCAGCCTCGCTAGACCGGGCTGCCGCTTACTCCTCGCGCATGTGGGGGTACTCGAAGCGGGTGGGGGGGCAGAAGGTCTCCTTGATGGTGCGCTGGGAGACCCAGCGCTGGAGGTTCCAGAGGCTCCCTGCCTTGTCGTTGGTGCCCGAGGCCCGGGCCCCGCCGAAGGGCTGCTGCCCCACCACGGCCCCGGTGGGCTTGTCGTTCACGTAGAAGTTGCCTGCCGCGTCCCGCAGCCGCCGGGAGAGGTGGCCGATGGCCCGGCGGTCCGTGGCGAAGACCGACCCGGTGAGCGCGTAGGGCGAGGTGGTGTCGCACAGGGTGAGGGCTTCCTCCAGGTCGGCGTCGCGGTACACGTACACCGTGAGCACGGGCCCGAAGATCTCCTCCTCCATGAGCCGGGACCGGGGATCGGCCGAGAGCACCACCGTGGGTTCCACGAAGTACCCCTCCCGGTCGTCGCACCCGCCCCCGGCCAGCACCGTGAGGCCATCGGCCGTCTTCGCGTACTCCACGTACCCCTTCACCTTGGCAAAGGCCTCGGCGTCGATGAGCGCCCCCAGGAAGGTGCGAAAGTCGGCCACGTCCCCCATCCGGATGCGCCCCACGTCGTCCAGGAGGCGGCGGCGCACCTCGGGCCACAGGCTCTCGGGCACGTACGCCCGGGAGGCGGCGGAGCACTTCTGCCCCTGGTACTCGAAGGCGCCGCGCACGAGCGCGGTGACCAGGGCGGCGGGGTCCGCCGAGGGGTGGGCGAACACGAAGTCCTTGCCCCCCGTCTCTCCCACGAGCCGGGGGTAGGAGCGGTAGCGCCCGATGTGTTCGCCCACCGTGCGCCACATGCCCCGAAAGACCGCGGTGCTCCCCGTGAAGTGCACCCCGGCGAGCTCGGGGCGCGCCAGGGCGGCCTGGGCGATGTCGGCGGCCGGGCCCGAGACCAGGTTGACCACCCCGGGGGGGAGGCCCGCCGCTCGCAGGAGCTCCATCAGGTAGTGGGCCGAGAACATGGCCTTGGGGGAGGGCTTCCACACCACCACGTTGCCCAGCATGGCCGGGGCCGTGGGGAGGTTGCCCGCGATGGAAGTGAAGTTGAAGGGGGTGACGGCGAACACGAACCCCTCCAGCGCCCGGTGCTCCACCCGGTCCCAGATGCCCGGCGCCGACCGGGGCTGGTGGCCGAACATCACCTGCATGAAGTAGGCGTTGAAGCGCCAGAAGTCGATGAGCTCGCAGGCCGCGTCGATCTCGGCCTGGAAGGGGCTCTTGCTCTGGCCGAGCAGGGTCGCACCGTTGAGGACCTGCCGCCACCCCCCTGCCAGGAGATCGGCGGCCTTGAGGAAGATGGCCGCCCGCTCGTACCAGGCCGTTGCGGCCCACTCGGACCGGGCGGCCAGGGCCGCTTCCACCGCGGCGGCGACCTCTGGGGCTGCCCCTTCGTGGAACACCGCCAGCCGGTGGGCGTGCCGGTGGGGCACCCGGCACTCCCCCAGGCGCCCGGTGCGCACCTCGCGGCCCCCGATCGCCAGGGGGATCTCCACCTCCCTTCCCCCCAGCTCGGCAATCTTTGCCTTGAGGGCCGCCTTCTCGGGGGAACCCGGCGCGTAGGTCAGGGGAGGCTCGTTTCGGGGCTCGGGCACGTTGACGATGCTGTTGGCCATGGCGGGCTCCTCTCGCCCGGGGGAAGTCGAAGCCGGGCGTCACGTGACGAGCCCAGTACAGCCCCACCTTGCCGGAACGTCAAGCAGGTGCCGGGCCTACGCGAAGCCGGCCCGGGCTCGACGGCCACCCTCATCCTCTCTGCCCATTGGGCCGATACGCAAAGGGATGCGCCCGTTTAACCACCCCCCGCCGGGAGGCCACCGCGACACCTCCCTTGCCCTCGAGGCCTTTGCCCGGGACCTCCTGGCCCTGGTGCGCGGCGTGCGGGTGTACCCGCCGGGTCATCCGTACCTGACGGACCTGGCCGGGCGCCTGCTGGCCCTGGTACACCGGGAGCTCCCGGAACCCCTCGAGGTGGGCGTCCTCCCCGGTGAAATCCAGGTCGGGGCCGCCTACGCAGGGGGGCGAAACACCCGGGCGGGGCAGCTCGCGGCCCACCTCCACGCCCGCAGGGTGCTGCGCCTCATCTGGGCCGGGGAGGTGACCCCCGGCCACGTCTTCCGGTTCGCCGATCTGCTGGCCGATCCCGCCCTCCAGGGAGAAGAGCTCCGGCGGGCGGTCGCCGAGGGGGGCATCCCCACCATCGGGATCGACCTCCTGGATCTGGCCCGCCTCCACGACACCTTCCGGGAGGGGGGGCACGACACGGCTTCCAGGGAGGGGCGCGGCCGGGAGGGGTGGGAGTGGCTGCTGCAAGAAGGGGTGGCGGCGGAGGAAATTGCCGATGCCCTGACCTCGGTGCTGCCCCTGGGGGGGGCAGGTTCGAGGGGGGTCCTGGTGCCCGAGGAAGCCGTGTCCCTGGCCCTGGTGCTCGTTCGCCTGGGCGAGCGGCTCACCCAGGTGCTGGAAGTGCTGCCCGAGGCGCGCAGGGACGCCCTGGAGGACGAGATCGGTCGTCTGGGCGACGGGCTGTCGGCGCGGGAGCTGGCCGCCGTGGTGGGTCAGGCCGACCGGACGGGGGGGCTGCACGGGCCGGCGGTGGCCGCCCTCACCCGGGACCTGGCGGGGGAGCGCCTCGTGGAGCTCTTGGCAGCGCTGGCGGCGGCCGAGGGGCGAAGCACCCGGCGGCTCGCGGACGTATTTCGCCGGTTTGCCCCCCCCGCGGGGGCCGACGAGCTCCTGCCCATGGTGCGGGCCCGCCTGGGGTCGGCCCGCCAGGGCCTCCTGGTCAACCAGATCTGGAGGGCGGTGGAGGCCTTCCTTCTGGAGCTCAAGGAGGACCCCTTCCTGGGAGAGGAGTATGCCGCCTCCCTGGAGGAGCTCGGCGCCCGGGCCCCCGAGGAGGCGCCGTCTGGAGAGATCCTCCACCTGGACGAGGAACCCTCCGGGCACCTGGACCGGGTGCTCGTGTGCCTCGCAGCGGACGACCCGCAGGGGTGGGCGGGGGCGCTGCTCGCGCGCCTCGAGGCGCGCGCCGCGGAGCTCTCGCCCGGACCGATGCTCGAGCTCCTGGCCAGGGTGGACGCCGACCTGCCGGGGTTCCTCGACGGCCGGCCGGAGGCTCTTGAGCGCCTGTTCCAGGCGGTCGCGGGCCGGCTGCGCGATCTGGACCGCCTCACCCGCGACCAGTTTCTGGCGTTTGCGGTCCGCCACGAAGGAGCGCTCCTTGCCCCGGTGCTCCGGGCCCTGGGGGCGGAGGAGCGGATCTCGGTGCGGCGATTCCTGGTGGACGTGCTCTGCGCGTTCTCCCACGCCGCAACCCCTGCCATCGTGGCGCGGCTGCGCAGCTCTCCCTGGTACGTGACCCGCAATCTCGCCGTCGCTCTGGGGCGGCGAGGCGAGGCGCGGGTGGTGCCGGCGCTGCGCGCGCTTCTTGGCCATGAACACCCGAAGGTGCGCCGGGAGGCGGTGCTGGCGCTCGGGAGTCTCGACACCCTGGCGGCCCAGGCGGCGCTGGTCGACGTGGACCGCGGCCGCTTGGGGACGGCTGCGGAGCAGGAGCTGGCCAGGCGGGTGCTGGCTGCCGGCACGGGGGTGGCGTGATGGGCCAGTCCGTGAGGAGCGAGGTAGGGGTGTTCCTACGGGACCTCGCCGGTCTGTACCGGTCCCGCCGGCTCTACCCGGCGGGAAACGAGCTCATCCGAGCGGCGGCCCAGAAGGCGGCGGCGAGCCTGGCCCGGGTGGGGGGCACCGTGCGCATTGCCCGGCTCGGCGACGACCTCGTGGTCGAAGACTGCACCCTGGCGGAGCCGCCTCCGGCCCTGGCGGCCCTCCTGCGCGAGATGGGCGCCCGGGGCCACGAGTCGGTGCAGGTCGAGCCGGGGGCCGGGGCGGAGGAACTGGAGGAGTGGGTGGAGCGGCTGGTCACCGGGGCGGAGTTCCCCCTGGGGGGCGCCATCCGGGCGGGGGTGCTGGCCCTGGACGCCCCGGGCATCGACCCGGAGATGGCCGAGCTGGCCGCCGGGTACCTGGCGCTCCTTCCCGGCGTGGAGGAGACCCTCCAGGGGCTCGCGGCGGGCAAGAGCGTGAGCCTGCGGCGCGCCGAAGAGATGGTGCGCGCCATCGCCACACGGCTCGCGGCGGGCGAAGAGCTCTTTCGACCGATTCGGGAGCTCAAGTCCCACGACCAGTACACCTTCACCCATGCCCTCAACGTGTGCGTGCTCGCGGCGGCCATGGCCGAGACCCAGGGCCTGCCGGAAGAAGGGGTCAACGCCGTGGCCCTGGCAGGCATGTGCCACGACCTGGGCAAGGAGAAGGTCCCGGCCGAGATCCTCAACAAGCCCGGACGCCTCACCTCCGAGGAGCGCCTCGTCATGGACCGCCACCCGGTGGATGGGGCGCGCATGCTCCTGGGCCTCGGCAGTCCGCACCCCCTCCTGCCCGTGGTGGCGTACCAGCACCACCGGGGCGCCGACGGGCAGGGATATCCGGCCTCGGCAGCCGCGGGGCCGTGCCACCCGGCGAGCCTGCTCGTCTCGGTGGCCGACGTCTACGACGCCCTGCGCACCATCCGGCCCTACCGGCCGGCTCGAAGCGCCGAGGTGGCCTTCAACGCCCTCCTCCAGGACATGCGCAGGGGGTACCTCCACCCCATCTGCGTGGGCGCGTTTGCCGGTCTCCTGGAGTTCCTGGCGCCCGGCCGGCGCGTGCGCCTGTGGGACGGCCGGGCCGCCGTCGTACTGGAAGCCGGCGCCCCCGATCGGCTCCGCCCCCTCGTGCAGGTGGACGGCGGGCAGATGCTGGACCTCGCCGTTCAGCCCAACGGATGGATCGAAGCGGTGGAAGAAGATGGGGCACGGGCATAGGGCAACCCCTTCCTTACCGGAGCGGCGTGCTCACCCAGAGGTGACGGCGCAGGTCCAGGGCGAGGTCCGGCAGGTCCTCCTGGCGGGGGTCTTGGGCCGGCAACTGGAGGAGGGGCACCGGGTTCTCCCGGTGGCTCTCGGCGGAGACCCAGACCCGCTCGACGGCGTGCCCCTTTCTGCGGGCGTAGACCTCGAAATCGCCCCCGAAGAGCGGCTCGTCGGCGGCGGCGCCTTCCGTGGGGGCCAGGAGCTTGCGCCGGAAGATCCGGTACGTACCGTCGTCGCCGGAGAGCACCTCGGTCGTGTAGGGCGAAGTCCACACCTCCGCGCCGGGCAGGGGGGCGCCCCGGCCGTCCACTACCTTTCCCGCCAGCACGGCGGGCACCACCCGAACGGGCACGTCGGCCGTTACCTGGGCGGACGTCCCGGCCGGCAGGGCCACCTCCACCTCCGACGCCATCTCGAACCGCGGATCGCGCAGGCGCAGCCGGACCGTGACCGGTTCTTCCAGCACCGGAATGCCTTCCAGGCGAACCCCCCCGTCGGCGTCCGTCGGGGGCAGCACGAAGCGGTCCAGGGTCACGGTGGCCCCGCGCAGGGGAAGCTCCCGGCCCAGGTTCTCGATCAGGCGCACCTTTCCCCGAAACACCGAGCCTTCGGGAGACGGGAACGCCTCCGACATCGCCAGCCGGAACATCTCGCGCCCGATGCGCTCCCGATACGGGCTCTTGGGGTAGAGGTCCAGGAACTCCCGATACCCATCGACCCGGTTCTCCCGGAGGACCCGGGCCGCTGCCTCCGGCTCCGTCTCCCGGGCAAGCCGATCGCCCACGGCCGCAGAGCCGGAGCCGATCACGCGCAGCACGAACGTGCCGTCCGCCAGGGGCTGAACCACCGCCGCAAAGGCCTTGGGCCGCAGGTCGCCCCCCACCACCGTCATCCGCTCCCGTTCCACGGCCCCTCCCGGAATCTCCGCGACCACCTGCGCTCCCTTCGAGAAGATCACCGAACCCACGAAATCGCCCCCCCCGGAGTCCGAAAACGCCCCTCGGGGAAGGGCAGCCAGGAACGCGGCGGCCAGGGCCAGGGCGAGACAGGCGGCTTTGCGGGTGTGGACCGTCATGGCGGACCTCCCGTGCTTGGCGGACGAAGGCACCCCGGTGCGCCGGGGTCGACGCCCTTCTAACACCCACCCCAATCCCCGTCAACGGGCGGGCAGAGGCGCACGCCGGCAGGGGCCGAAACGGGCGCGGTTGGAGCGAATAACGAATGCTGCCGCCCCTATGCCTTGCCCGATCGAAATCGAAATCGCGATCGGGGTCGATTCCGATTTCGATGTGGATGAGGCCTCGAGCGCACCATGTGGTCCCTCGGGGACTGCCTCCCGACTGGACGCGTGGTTCCTCCCGCGAGGCGGCGGGCCGGCCGTCCGAGGTGGATCGATCCCCCGGGGGGGTGCTACGGTATATGCCAACCGCTTCCTTTGCCCGACGGTCTTGCGAGACCCCATGCCCAAGCACGCGCCTCCATCGGCCGGGACTGCTGCACGGGAGAAATTCCTCCGGTCGGTGGTCAACTACCTCGACATCTTCCGCGTCTTCGACGAGGGCGTCATCATCACCGACGCGGAGGGCCGGATCATGTTCTACAACGAAACCCAGGCCCGCATCGACCGCACCCCCCCGGCAGAGGTGCTGGGTCGGCGCACCACCGAGGTGTACGACCTCACCGACGACACCAGCCTCATCATGCAGAGCCTGCGCACCCGGCAGGCGATCGTGAACCGGCACCTCTTGTACCGGACGCGCTCGGGGCGCATCGCCAACAGCCTGTGCAGCGTCTTCCCGCTCTTCACCGGCGAGGGGCTCGTGGGCGCGGTCTGTTTCGTGCGCGACTACAACCTGGTGGAGAACACCATCACCTCCATCTGCGGCTCGGGTCGCCCCGAGGATCGCCCCGCGCCAGGCGGCGGCACCCGGTTTTCCTTCGACCACCTCCTGGGCACTGCCCCTGGATTCCTGGCGTGCGTGAAGACGGCCAAGATGGCGGCGCTCACTCCCTCCCCCGTGATGGTCCACGGGGAGACGGGCACGGGAAAGGAGCTCTTTGCCCAGGCGATCCACAACTACGGACCCCGCAGCGCCGAGCCCTACGTGGCCATCAATTGCGCGGCGATCCCGGAGAACCTCCTGGAGGGCATCCTCTTCGGCACGGTGAAGGGCGCCTTCACCGGGGCGGTGGACAAGCCGGGGCTCCTGGAGAAAGCGAGCGGGGGAAGCCTCTTCCTCGACGAGGTGAACTCGATGCCGATCGGCCTCCAGGCCAAGCTCCTGCGCGTGGTGCAAGAGCGTCGGGTCCGCCGGGTGGGTTCGCTGGAGGAGCGCGAGGTCGACGTGAAGATGCTGAGCTCGGTGAACGAAGATCCCCACGCCGCCATCGAGCGCGGGCGCCTGCGTCTGGACCTCTTCTACCGGCTCGGCGTGGTGCTCCTGCGCATCCCGCCGCTTCGCGAGCGGCGCACCGACATCCCGATCCTCACCCGCTACTTCCTGGAAAAGCACAACGCCGAGCTCGGCAGGCAAGTGGAGCGGATCGCCGACGAGGTGATGGGGCTCTTCTCCACCTACGACTGGCCGGGCAACGTGCGGGAGCTCGAGCATGTGGTGGAGGGGGCGATGAACGTGGTGGGAGAGCGAAGATCCATCCAACTGGCGGATCTGCCCCCCTATCTCGTACGTGCCCGGCGCCCCGGGGGCACCGGCTCTCCCTCCCTCGGCCCTGAATCTGCCGTGGCACCCGCCGCCCCCGTGCGTTCTTCCACGCGGCTTCCAGGCACCGGGGCGCCCCCGGCGGACCTGCGCGGCGAGCAGGAGGCCAGGGAGCGCTCCGCCATCGAAGAGGCCCTGGCCGAGACCCGGGGGAACGTCTCCGCGGCCGCCCGCCGCCTGGGCCTCTCCCGCCAGCTCCTGCGCTACAAGATGGGAAAGCACGGCCTCGAGAGGGCTGATTTCCGGGGGTGAGGGGCCCGACTGCGGGCGTCTGGCAGCGCCCGACCGCCCAACGCGCATACCTGTCCGGGCCTTCGTTCCTGACCACGGACCCCCATCCAAGACCAAATCGGAATCGAGATCGAGATCGACTCTCGCCCTTCTCGATCGCCATCCGGAAATCGCGGAAAGTGCGGTCACGACTCTCCAAGACGGGAGAACTGGAAGCGCTCAAGGACCACCCCGAGGGCGAACCCTGCCAGCCCCGCCGAGCATCGAACAGACGCAGGGAAAGGGGGTGAGGCACGTGCGTACGAAAACTTGGAGAGTTATCGCGATTGCCCTGGCCGCATCCCTGGCGGCGTCGGCAGGGGCCGGAGGGCGCGGGGGAGGGCGTACCGGGGCGTTCGGGAGGGAAGGGGCGTGGTGGGCCGAGGAAGCTCCGGAGCCTCGGGGAGCGGCGAGGTTCGAGGGCAGCTTGGCCTTCGGGTCGGCGACCGGGACGTTGGGAACCGGCCCGGCCCTTCGTGGACACGGGTTTCCCGGAGGCCCCGTCCACCCGTACTTCTTCCGCGGGCACAACGTGTTCCCCGACACGCATCCTCCGGTGAAGCGTTTCCGCTTCGGCAGTCGCCCGCAGTTCTTCGGCTCGTCGCCGGTCCAGGTGCGGATCTACGAGCAGTACGTACCGGTGCCGGTCTACCCAGGTCCGCTCGGAGGGATGGATCCCTACCGGGGGGCCGGGGGAGCGCGGGTGCACCGCGGAGAAGGGCGAGGTGCAGTGGTGTACGACCCCGAGAGGGAGCGCGCTTGGGCGGCGGGCGTTTCGGAGGAGCGTGAGGCGTTGCGAGGGGTCGCCCATCCTCCCGTGGCCCGTGCCCTCGAGGAGAACGCCGTGGGCGAGACCTCCACGTGGACCGATCCCCGCTCCGGCGCCCGATCCGCGGTGACGCCGACCCGCGACCTCGGCGGCGAGGAGCGATGCCGCGAGTTTCGCCACTCGGTGGCGGAACCCAGCGGAGAGCTCCACTCCGTGGGTGTGGCGTGCCGGACCCCCGACGGGATCTGGGAACTGCTCCTGTAACTGCGATCGCGGCCGGGAGCGGGGGGCGCCCTCACGAGCCGAAGCGCGTCACGTCCGAGGGGAGCCGGCCCGTAGTCTGCCGGAACGTTCTGATGAACTGGGAGAGGGAGGCGTAGCCCACCGCTCCCGCCGCCTCGGTGACCGAGAGCTTGCCGGCGGCCATGAGGTCTCGGGCCACGGCGATCCGGTTCTTGGTCAGGACTTCCTTGTGGGTACGGGGATGTTTCCGGCCGCGAGCAAGCCCGACTCCATGGCCTCGGTGGCCGGCCCCGGCTCCGAGGTCACCAACCGCGTCGGGTCATTTCTCGGCCCCATGTCGGCGAGCTTCCAAGTGAACCCCCCCGAGGCGCCCGCCGCCGGCGACCTGGCCACGGCCGAGGCCTACGGCCGGCGGGTGGCCGAGATCGCGGTGCAGTTCCGGAAGGGACGGGGCTGAGGCGCCCAGGATCTCCCGGTGAGAAGGCGAGGTCCCGGGCGCGTTGGGGAATCGACGCGCACCGGGGGTGCAGGCGCCACCCGGCTCGACAGGGGGTTCGGGGGTGATACCGTGGAGCTCTTCCCCATGCCGGGGCCGGCCCCCGGGCCCCCCGGCGGAGCAAGCGCTCGCAGAAAGGAGCACGTCATGACCGACACGAGAAAGCAGAGCCAGAGTCTTCTCGACCCCTCCAACTGCGCGCTGATCCTCATCGATCACCAGCCCCAGATGTTCTTCGGTGTCCAGTCCCACGACCGGCAGACGCTGGTGAACAACGTGCTGGGGCTGGCCAAGGCGGCGAAGGTCTTCCAGGTGCCGACGATCCTCACCACGGTGGCCGCCGAGAGCTTCAGCGGGCCGCTCGTCCCGGAGCTCCAGGCGGTGTTCCCGGACCAGAAGCCCATCGACCGGACCACCATGAACGCCTGGGAAGACGCCAACGTGGTGGCCGCCGTGCGAAAGACCGGACGCAAGAAGCTCGTCATGGCGGCGCTGTGGACCGAGGTGTGCCTGACCTTTCCCGTCCTCCAGGCCCTGGAGGCGGGTTACGAGGTGTACGCGGTCTCGGACGCCTCTGGGGCCACCACCGCCGAGGCTCACCAGATGGCCATGCAGCGGATGGTCCAGGCCGGAGCGGTCCCCGTGACCTGGGTGCAGTTCCTGCTCGAGCTCCAGCGCGACTGGGCGCGCCAGGAGACCTACGATGCCGTGCTGCGGGTCGTGCGGGAGCACGCGGGGGCCTACGGGCTCGGGGTGCTCTATGCCAAGACCATGTTCGGCGGCCACGGCGGGTAGGGCCATGGCCAGGACCGGAGGGGGCCGATGACGAGCCCCGGCGGGGCCGAGGCTGCGGCGAACCCTCCGGGCCCTTCGAGGCCGTCGGGCCCGTCCCCCCTGCGGCGGCCGGTGTTTCGGGCGCTGTGGGCGGCGACCATCGTCTCCAACGTCGGCACCTGGATGAACGACGTGGCGGCGGCGTGGGTGATGACCTCCCTTACGCCCGACCCGATGATGGTCGCCCTCGTCCAGGCGGCGACCACGGCGCCCATGTTCCTCCTGGCCCTTCCTGCGGGCGCCCTGGCCGACATCGTGGACCGTCGGCGCTACCTCCTGGCCGTCCAGGCCGCCGCCATGGCGGCCGCGGCGGCCCTGGCCGCGGCCGCCTACCTCGGGGCCCTGACGCCGGCGGTGCTGCTGCTGTTCGTCTTCAGCCTGGGCGTCACGGCGGCGCTCACGGCCCCGGCCTGGCAGGCTACCACCCCCGAGCTCGTTCCGCGGGAGGAGCTCGGGGCGGCCGTCGCCCTGAACAGCGCCGCCGTCAACGTCTCCCGGTCCATCGGGCCGGCCCTGGGCGGGGCAGTGCTCGCCGCCGCCGGTGCCGTTCCCGCCTTCGCCCTCAATGCCCTGTCCTTCGTGGGCGTCCTCGGCGTTCTCTCTTGGTGGCGGCGGCCCCCAAGGGAAGGCCCCCTGCCCGCGGAGCGGTTCGTCGGGGCCCTGGGCGCGGGGCTTCGCTACGTGCGCGGCTCGCCGCCGCTTCGCGCCGTGCTGGTGCGGGCGGGCGGGTTCTTTCTCTTTGCCAGCGCCACCATGGCCCTGCTGCCCGTCCTGGCGCGGGTGGAGCTAGGGCAGGGGCCGGGCGGCTACGGGACCCTGCTTGCCCTGCTCGGCCTCGGGGCGCTGGGCGGCGCCGGGTTCCTGCCCCGCCTGCGAGGCTGCCTCCCGGCCGATACCCTGGTGGCGGCCGCGAGCCTCGTCTTCGCGGCGTGCACCCTGGCGCTCGGCCTCGCCGGCAGCTTCCCCGCCGCCTGCGGGGCGGCCCTGGTGGCCGGAGCCGCCTGGATCGCCGTGCTCTCGTCCCTCAACGTGGCCGCCCAGCGGGCGGTGCCCCACTGGGTGCGGGCGAGGGCGCTCTCGGTCTACCTGGCCGTCTTCTTCGGGAGCATGGCCGCCGGGAGCGCCCTGTGGGGCGCCGTGGCCTCGCGGTTCGGGACCCCCGAGGCCCTGGCGGCGGCGGCCGCGGGCCTGGCTGGGGGCGTCCTCGCGACCCGCGGGTTTCGCCTGGCCGAGGAGGAGCCGGACCTCTCGCCGTCGGGCCACTGGGGCGAGCCCGCCGTGGCCGGGGAGCCCGGCTGGGAGCGGGGGCCGGTCCTGGTGACCACCGAGTACCGGGTAGCGCCCGAGCGGGCCGCGGAGTTCGCCCGGGCCATGGCGGAGCTTCGCCGGATGCGCCGACGGGAGGGGGCGCTCTCCTGGTCCCTCGTCCAGGACGCCGCCGACCCGTCCCGCTTCGTGGAGCTCTTCCTCGTGGACTCCTGGCTGGGGCACCTGCGCCAGCACGAGCGCGTCACCGTGGCCGACCGTGCGGTCCAGGAGCGGGCGGCGGCCTTCCACCTGGGGGGCGAGCCGCCGGCCGTGTCGCACTTCTTGGCCGTATCCCTCCCCCGCGGGGCGGAAGGGGCCGAGCCGAAAGGAGCCCTGAGATGACGAACGCGCGCGTTGCGACCGCCGAACTCCTCCTCACCAACGGCAAGATCGCCACCCTCACCCCCGGCAGCCCGGAGGCCTCGGCACTGGCCGTCCGGGACGGCCGGTTCCTGGCCGTGGGCTCCGAGGCCGAGGTCCTGGGCCACCGGGGGCCCGAGACCCGGGTCATCGACCTCGGGGGCCGCAGGGTCATTCCCGGCCTCAACGACTCCCACATGCACGTGATCCGCGGGGGCCTCTCCTACAACCTGGAGCTTCGGTGGGACGGCGTGCCCTCCCTCGCCGACGGCCTGCGCATGCTCCAGGAGCAGGCCCGGCGCACGCCCCCGGGCCAGTGGGTGCGGGTCATCGGCGGGTGGAGCGAGTTCCAGTTCGCCGAGCGGCGCATGCCCACCCTGGAGGAGGTCAACGCGGTCTCCCCCGACACGCCGGTCTTCCTCCTCCACCTCTACTGCCGGGGCCTCCTGAACAAGGCGGCGCTACGGGCCTGCGGCTACACCCGGGACACGCCGGACCCTCCCGGGGGCGAGATCCAGCGCGACGCCAGCGGCAACCCCACGGGGCTCCTCATCGCCCGCCCCAACGCCGGCATCCTCTACGCCACCGTGGGCAAGCAGCCCAAGCTCCCCCCCGAGCACCAGAGGAACTCGTCTTGCCACTTCCTGCGCGAGCTCAACCGCCTGGGCCTCACGAGCCTGGTGGACGCGGGCGGTGGCTCGCAGATCTACCCCGACGACTACGCCATCGTGGAGGAGCTCCACCGGCGCGGGGAGCTCACCGTGCGCATGGCTTACAACATCTTCACCCAGAAGCCCCGGGAGGAGCGGGAGGACTTTCTGCGCTGCATGAAGCTCACCGCGCCCGGCGCCGGGGACGACTTCTACCGCTGCAACGGCGCGGGCGAGATGCTCGTCTACTCGGCGGCCGACTTCGAGGACTTCCTGGAGCCCCGCCCCGATCTGTCGCCCCGCATGGAGAAGGATCTGAAGGAGGTCGTCTCGGTGCTCGCGGCCCACGGCTGGCCCTTTCGCCTGCACGCCACCTACGACGAGAGCATCTCCCGCATGCTCGACGTCTTTGAAGAGGTGAGCCGGGAGATCCCCTTCCGGGAAGGGAGCTGGTTCTTCGACCACTGCGAGACCATCTCCGACCGGAGCCTGGAGCGCGTCAAGGCCCTGGGGGGCGGCATCGCCATCCAGAACCGCATGGCCTTCCAGGGGGAGTACTTCCTCGCCCGCTACGGGGCGAAGGCGGCGGAGCGCACGCCCCCGGTGCGCCGCATGCTCGCGCTGGGCATCCCCGTGGGGGCGGGCACCGACGCGACCCGGGTTTCCAGCTACAACCCCTGGCTCTCCCTCTACTGGCTCGTCGCGGGCAAGACCGCCGGGGGCGCCGTGCTCTACCCCGAGGCGAACCGGCTCGGCCGGGAAGAGGCCCTGCGGCTCTACACCCAGGGCAGCAGCTGGTTCTCCGGCGAGAGCGGCAAGAAGGGCGCCATCGCCCCGGGCCAGCTCGCGGATCTCGCCGTGCTTACCGAGGACTACTTCTCAGTGCCGGAGGAGAGGATCAAGGGGCTCGAGTCGGTCCTGACGATCGTCGGCGGCAGGGTCGTCTACGGCGCCGGGGAGTTTCGCAACCACGGCCCGGCCCCGCTCCCCGTGCTCCCGGAGTGGTCCCCCGTCAAGGTGTACGGGGGCTACGGGGCGCCCCTGGACACCCGCAAGGCCGCCCGGGCGGGCATCCCGGTTCCCAGCCACCGGCACTCCACCACGTGCCAGTCCCACGGCTGCGGGCACGCCGCCCACCGGCTGCCAAACGGCCTTCGGGCCGGAGCCCCCCGCTACGGCGATTTCTGGGGGCTGGGCTGCGACTGCTTCGCCTTTTGACCCGTGTCGCAAACCCCGAGGCCGTCCCGGCCGGTGTGGGATGGTGAAGTAGTCACCTCCCGGGGGGCGTACGCCGGCCGGGCATCAGTACCCCCGGCCGCTCAACGCGGAGAGCGGCGGTCCGCAGACGAGGAGCACGATGGCGATCCTTGTGGTGGGCGCGAGCGGGGCAACCGGACGGCTGCTCGTGGAGCAGCTGCTCCACCGTGGAGAAATCGTCAAGGCGATCGTGCGATCGCCCGACGGGCTTCCCCAACCCATCCAGAATCACGGCCGCCTGTCCGCAATCCAGGCAAGCCCCCTGACCCTCGGCGACGAGGAGCTGGCGGGGCACGTCGAGGGGTGTTCGGCGGTGGCTTCGTGCCTGGGGCACAACCTGACTTGGCGGGGCATCTTCGGCCACCCCCGAAGGCTCGTCACCGAGGCCACCCGCCGACTGTGCCGCGCCATCCGGGCAAACCAGGCAGAGGCGCCAACCAAATTCGTCCTCATGAACACGGCCGGCAACCGGAATCGGGACCTGCCCGAACCCCTCTCGTTCGGGGAAGCCTGCCTGGTCGGGCTCCTTCGCAGGCTGCTGCCTCCCCACGCGGACAACGAGGAGGCCGCGGAGTACCTGCGAACGGGCATCGGCCCGCAGGACACGGCCGTCGAGTGGGTCGTGGTTCGGCCCGACACCTTGACGGATGAGAACCGGGTCACCGCGTACGAGGTACATCCGTCGCCGACCCGCAGCGCCATCTTCGACCCCGGCAAGACGAGCGGCGTGAACGTGGCCCACTTCATGGCCGAGCTCATTGCCGACGACGACGCCTGGCGCAGGTGGAAGGGGCAGATGCCCGTGATCTACAACAAGACGGCATCGCGAGCCGCTCAGCCGGGCAGCGCCAAAGTCCACACCTGACCAGGGCGCGGCGGCCAGGGGACGGGGCGTGCCCCGTCGCGCCAGGGGGGCGAGGGGGCGCTGGGGCGGGGTCTACCCCACGGAGCTCCCGCGCGGCCAGGAGGTGTCGCCGCCAAGGTCTCAGCGGAGCTCCCACCGCGGTTGGCGCGTCAGACCGGGAGGGGAGTCCGCGGGTTGACGCGGAAGAGGCCGCGGCGTATACAAGACCTACATCAACAATCGTGATGGAGGGAGCCCTGTGACCGGCAAGCCGCTCCAAATCTACCTTCGGCCCGACCAGGACCAGGCCCTGCGCGCCCTGGCCGCGCGGCAGGACAAGTCCTTGGCCGAGCTCATCCGCCACGGCGTGGACCTGGTCCTCTCCGAGATCCCGCCCGGCGACGATCCCGCCTTGAACGTGATCGGCCTCGGCCGCTCGGGCCGGTCGGACCTCGCGACGGAGCACGATCGGCACCTGGCGCGGGCCGCGCGGCGCTGATGGCGGCCGAGCTCTTCGTGGACACGGGGGCCTGGGTGGCCCTCGCCGACGAAGACGACCGGCACCACGCCCGGGCCGCCAACGCCCTCCCCCAACTCCTCAAGGACCACCGGCGCCTCGTGACCACGAATCTGGTCGTGGCCGAGTGCTACATCCTGTTGCGTCTGGAGCTTGGGCACGGCCCTGCGACCGCGTTCCTAACGCACCTGCACGCCAGCCCGAGGATCGAAACCGTCTATGCGACCCCGGATCTACACGGAGAGGCCGAGGAGATCCTGCGGCGCTATGACGACCAGGACTTCAGCCTGACCGACGCCGTGAGCTTCGCGCTCATGCGCCAGCGAGGGATCTCGACCGCCTTTGCCTTCGACGCCCACTTCGCCACGGCGGGCTTCGTGTGCGTCCCACCGGCCTCCTGACGGGAACGACCACGAGGCAGGGCGCGTGACCCCATAGAGCGGCTTCACGCCCGCGTACTCCCGCAGGGGCACACCGGCCGCCCGGATCTTCTCCAAGAGCGTCGCCACCGCGGGCGGTTCCAGGGACCAGGCCGTGGCGCCGAGGCTTCGGCGGGGCACGGGGAAGCTCCAGGCCTCCACCTGGACGCCGAGGTCCTCGGTCGCAAGTTCGTCGTGGGGGATCACGGCCACCCGCACCTCCTCGGGCTCCGGCCCGGCATCGGGCTTGCGGGCCACGAGAAGGCTCGGGAACACGTCGGCGTCTTCGAACACCTGCTTCGCGTGGCCCAGGTCCACGAGCGCCTCGACCCAGGCGGCCTCGCCGAGGTGGCGGCGCAGGGGCTCGCCGTAGCCGGCCTTGAGCCACTTGTTGGTGACGACGTAGGCGAGCCGCCCCCCGGGCCGCAGAATCTGCAGGCCGAGCTCGTAGAAATAGACGTAGAGGTCGGCCATGCCGTGATACGCGGTGAACCTCTTGGCGAGGTAGGGCTTGAGGGACCCCAGGAGCTCCTGGCGCACGTAGGGCGGGTTGCCGACCACGGCGTCGAAACCGCCCGCGGCGAAGACCTCGAGAAACGCGGCGTGCCAGTCGAAGGCCCGTGCGTCGGCGGCCGGGTCGGCCACGAGGCTGTTGCCCACCCGGAAGTTGTGGTCGAGCGCGGTGAGCGGCCGGCCATGCTTCGCGGTCTTGATCCAGATGGAGAGCCGGCAGAGCTCGATGGCCTCTTCGTTCAGGTCCACGGCGTAGAGGTTGTGGGTGAGGATGCTCCGCGACTTCCCCCTCCCCCTCGCGGGGGAGGGTCGGGGTGGGGGGTAGGTCCCGCCGAGCTCTGCCTGGAGCTCCTCCAGATCGGTCAGCGAGCGCTCGAAGAGCCGGCCCAGGAGATCGACGTCCACCACGGGGCGGGCGGCATTCGGCTTGTTCACGGCCGCGGCGGGCCTCCCGTAGTCGTACTCGCCGAGCTCCCGGAAGAGCGCGCACAGGTCGTCCGGGACGGTGAGGCCGTCCACCGCCGGATCGAAGGCGAAGAGGCCGCTGTTGTAGGCCGGGATCAGGAGCGCGCGGCTCCCCTGGTCAATGGCCCGGAAGAGGCCCTGGAAGTTCTCCCACAGCGGGCGCGGGTTGTAGGGATCCCGGTGCTCGAAGGCGGCCTTGAGGGTGTCGGGCGGCAGGAGCCCCCGGTCCTCGCTGAAGGCGCAGAAGAGCACGCGGTCCAGCAGGGTTTGAGCGGCCCGCAGCACGAGGAGCGGCGCGAGCGTCGGATTGGCCGCCAGGAGTCCGTCGAGAAGCTCGCGGCGAAGCGCGGCGTAGCGGTCGTAGTAGGCACGGGTGAGCTCCCGGCAGGCGGAAACCGGCCATGGCCGCCTCGACGATGTGGGCGCGAAACAGCGGCTTGGGTTCGAGGGGCATCTGTTGCTCCGGGGCCGCGAGCGGCCGTCAACGTACGACCGAGAAGGCCTTGTGCCCTTTGCCAACTCGGGCGCGGTACGCGGCGAAGTCGCCCCGGTCGATGGTCCACACCGTGAGGCACCGATGGGCCTCGGCCGCAACGACGAGGGACGCGTCGGCGAGGTCCATCGGACGATCCGCATACTCGTCCATGAGCTCCAAGGCACGGCCCAAGGCCGCTTCGTCGAGGAAGTGGACCCGCAGGCCGCGCCGACGCACGAACTCCGCAAGGGCCACGGCGGCGCGGCCTCCGGGCGAGAGGAGGTGGAAAGCCTCGGTGAGTACGGGCACGGTGGTGAGCAGGGGCTCTCGTATGCCGCGCAGGAAGGTTTCGCAGCCCGCATGGTCCGGATCCCTCCTGTCGAAGAGAGCCACGATGGGGCCGGTGTCCACCAGGATCATCGCCCTGCCTTCTTCTTCAGGACGGCCCGTATCGCTTCCTTGGCAGTCCGGCCCGGCGCCAGGGCCTCTCCCCCGGGACCCGGGTCGAGCTCTTGGAACACGTCATAGGGCGTGATGGCCTGATCCTCGTCGAGGTGGGCGCTCAGTGCCAGGAGGCCCCTGCGCAACGCCTCCGACACCGAAAGGCCGGTGCGCGCCCTGACGGCGGCGAGCACCTGCTCGTCGTGTTCGTCCAGACGGATCGTCCTAGCTCCCATGGCTTGCCTCCTGCATGACATGTGTATGACAGCTTACCATGGCCCCCGGACCTGCACCAGAGGACGCGTCTCGGCTGGCATTCTCGAAATCATGACGTATCTATCTCCTTCACCCGGAGCCTGGCGGCCTGGGGCCGGCGCCTCCCCCGGCCCCGGGCGATCCTGGTGGCCTCGGCCCACTGGCTCACGGACGAAACCTTCGTCTCGTGCACGGAGCGGCCGCGCACCATCCACACTTCTACGGGTTCCCCCCGCAGCTTTACGCCGCCGCGTACCCGAGCCCCGGCGCCCCCGAGGTGGCGGAGCGCGTCACCCGGACCGTGCGTCGGGTCTCCATCGCGTGCGACCGGGAGTGGGGCCTGGACCACGGGGCCTGGTCGGTACTCCGGCACCTCTCCCCGCGGCCGAAATCCCGGTCTTCCAGCTGAGCCTGGACTACTCCTTCAACGACTGGCACCCCAAGCCCGTGCAACACCACTACGACCTCGCCCGGGAGCTCGCGCCCCTGCGGGAGCAGGGGGTGCTCGTGGTGGGGAGCGGGAACATCGTCCACAACCTGTGGCCCGCATCGACTGGGACATGGACGCCCGCCCCCAACCCCTGGGCCGTGGAGTTCGACGAGCGGGTCAGGCAGTGCCTGGTCTCCGGCAACCATCGGGACCTGGTGGCCTTCGAGAGTCTGGGCCCGAGCGCGTCCCTGGCGGTGCCGACGCTGGACCACTACCTCCCCATGGTCTACGCGCTCGCCCTCCAGGAGGCCGGCGAGCCGGTGACCTTCGTCCACGAGGGGATGGAGAACGCTTCGATCTCC
>JBFLZB010000008.1 GCA_040756475.1 Thermodesulfobacteriota bacterium | reverse complement strand
CCGCCCCACCCTCACCCCAGCCCTCTCCCTGAGGGAGAGGGGGCCATTGGGGATGCACTGCTACCCCAAGGCGGCGCCTTCCCTCGACGGGAGAAGGCAGCGATTCCAGCCCGCCGGGTTGCCGGACGGGGGGCGGCCCGGTTGCCGGGCCGTCCCCCGGAGTTGCTCAGGCGGCCGAGGGCCGGCCCTTGATGGCGTTCCAGGCCTTGTCGAGCTCGGCCTGGGGAAGCTCGTACTCTTCGAGCTTCTTGGCGAAGTAGTCGTCGTAGGCCGCCATGTCAAAGTGGCCGTGGCCCGAGAGCAGGAAGAGGATGTTCTTTTGCTTGCCCTCCTCCTTGGCCTTCATCGCCTCGACGATGGCGCCGCGGATGGCGTGGTTCGACTCGGGCGCGGGCACGATGCCCTCGCAGCGGGCAAAGAGCACGCCGGCGTCGAAGCACTCCACTTGGTGGAAGGCCACGGCGCGCATGAGCCTGTCCTTGAGGATCTGGCTCACCAGGGGCGCCATGCCGTGGTAGCGAAGGCCGCCCGCGTGGATGCCCGCGGGCATGAAGGTGTGCCCCAGGGTGTGCATGGGCAGGAGCGGGGTCATGCCCACGCTGTCGCCGAAGTCGTAGTGGAAATGCCCCTTGGTGAGGGTCGGGCAGGCGCTGGGCTCACAGCCCACGATGTCGATGTTCTTGCCGGCGATCTTGTCCCGGAGGAAGGGGAACGCAAGGCCGGCGAAGTTGGAGCCGCCGCCGCAGCACCCGAGGATGACGTCGGGATAGGCCCCGGCCATCTCCATCTGCTTCTGTGCCTCCTGGCCCACCACGGTCTGGTGCAGGAGCACGTGGTTCAACACCGAGCCCAGGGCGTACTTGGTGTCCTCGCGGCTCGCCGCGTCCTCCACGGCCTCGGAGATGGCGATGCCCAGGGAACCCGTGGAGTCTGGGGTCTCGGCCAGGATCTTGCGGCCGGCCGCGGTCTCGTTGGAGGGGCTGGGGGTGACCTTGCCGCCCCAGGTCTCCATCAGCATCCGCCGGTAGGGCTTTTGCTGGTACGAGATCTTCACCATGTAGACCTTGGCCTCGATGCCGAAGAAGTTGCAGGCCAGGGAAAGCGCACTGCCCCACTGGCCGGCCCCGGTCTCGGTGGCGATGCGCTTCACGCCCTCCTGTTTGTTGTAGTACGCCTGGGGAATGCTGGTGTTGGGCTTGTGGCTCCCGGCCGGGCTCGTGCCCTCGTATTTGTAGAAGATCTTGGCGGGGGTCCCCAGGGCCTTCTCGAGACGGCGGGCCCGGAAGAGGGGCGTGGGGCGCCAGAGGCTGAGGATGTCCAGGACCTCGTCCGGGATGTCGACCCAGCGCTGGCCGCTCACCTCCTGCTCGATCAGGCTCATGGGGAAGAGCGGCGCCAGGGCTTCGGGCCCGATCGGCTGCCCGGTGCCCGGGTGGAGCGGAGGCTTCATGGGGTTGGGCATGTCGGCCGCGATGTTGTACCACTGCCGGGGGATGTCCTTCTCGGTGAGCAGGTACTTGGTCTGATCCATGTTTCGGCTCCTCTGGGTGGGTGGGCGGAAACGATCGATGGGGGCTCCGTGGGCGGCACCTCCTGGGCTCTTCGAGGGTCAGCGCAGACGCACGAGCTGCCGCGCGAACCGTGCCAGCGCCTCGACGCTGTGGGCAGGGTGGAAACCGTCCAGGTACGGCCGCGCCGCGGCCATGCCCCGGCACAGGGGCCGGTAATCGGGGTCTCCCACGAGGGGGTTGAGCCAGTATACACGCCCCGTGGCGGCCTTGAGCCGGATCATCTCTCGGCGCAGGAGGTCCGGGTCGCCCCGGTCCCAGCCGTCGCTGAGGATGACCACCACGGTGTCCTTGAGGTGGGGCCGGCGGCGTAGCTCCCGGTGGAACTCGGCCAGGCATTCTCCGATCCGCGTCCCCCCGGACCACCCCCGCGTCTCCTCGCTCAGGCGTGCCAGGGCGCGGCTGGCGTCCTTGTCCCGAACGAAGTCGGTGAGACGGAAGAGCCGCGTGGAGAAGGCGTAGACCTCCACCCCGGGCTCCTGCCGGGCGAGCGCGTGGGCCACCAGGAGGAAGAACCGGCTGTAGGCGTCCATGGAGCCGGAGACATCCCCCAGGAAGGCGACTCGGCGCTTGCGGACCTTGCGCTCCCGGCGGACCAGGGTGAGGAGCTCTCCGCCGGTGCGGGCGGAGCGCCGGAAGGTGGAACGAAGCGCCAGGCCCCGGCCGCGGCCCCGGGGCGTCGGCCGGGTGCGGCGCCCCGGGCGGGTGGCGAGCTTGGCCAGGAGGGACTGGAGGATCTCCCGCAGGCGGGGCTCCTCCCGGGGGGCCAGGGTGCGCAGGTCCTTGCGCAGGAGGACTTCGTCGGCGCTGGCGCCTCCCGAGCCGTCAGTCCGGCGCGGTGCGCTGGCGTCGAAGTCCGGGGGCGCATCCGGCGGGGCGGGCGGCGCCGGGACGCGGACGGGGAGAGAGCCCAGGCGCTCATTGGGGGGCTGGGGCAGGCGGCGGAGCCCCTCGTCCCAGAAGAGGCGGTAGAGGCGGTCGAAGGCTTCGTAGCGGCTTTGGTCGGAGACGAGGTTGGCGCGAAGGGCCCAATACACCTGCCGGCGGTCGCCCAGGTCCAGGGCGGCCACCGAGCGGCAGGCGTCGGCCACCGCCCGGGGGTGGGTGGGCAGCCCGGCGTCCTTGAGGAGCCGGGAGAAGGCCACGATGCTCCCCGCCATGCCCAGGGGGCCGTCGGGGATTTCGGAGCCGGCTGCGGGGCGAGGTTCCGGCATCGGCGCTCAGTCGTCGGTTGTCGTCATCTCGCTCCTCCCGAGGCTCCCGATGAAAAGACGGTACCTTCTCCGATTTCCCGCGGAGTCAGTAAGGCTCCACGAAGATGCGCATCGTCCCGCCGCAGACGTCGCCGCCGCGGGTGCCCAGGTCGTCGGTGAGGTCCACTTCCACCAACTCCGGGGCGCGGGTGGCGAGCAGGCAGCGCAGCGCCGCGGTCTTGACGTTTCGCTCCCCGCAGCCGCCCCCAACGGAGCCGTAGGTCGTTCCGTCGGCGCACACGAGCATCTTGGCGCCCACCTCCCGGGGGGTGGAGCCGGCAGCGTCGACGATCGTGGCCAGGCACACGGCCACCTTTGCAGCCCGCAGCTCGGCGAGCTTTGCCAGGAACTCCCGGTCGGTCACCGCTCCCCCCCTTCTTGCGATGCCTCCCGCAGGGCCCGGGCCCGCCCCGGCCCCTTGCGCCGCACGCACACGAGCTCGGCGGCGATCGAAAGGGCGATCTCCTCCGGCGACTCGGCGCCGATCGGCACACCGATGGGGGTGAAGACCTCTTCGAGCCGGGAGGCCGGCACGCCTTCCCTGCCCAGCATCTCCAGGACGAAGCGCACCCGGCGGCGGCTCCCGATCATGCCCGCGTAGGCCGTGGGCTTGCGGAGCACCTCGGCCAGGCACTCTGCGTCGTGCTCGTGGCCCCGGGTGATGACCACCACATAGGTGGATCCGCCCAGGGGCATGCGCTGAAGCGCCTCGGCGAAGTCCGCGGCCAGCACCGTGCAGCCGGGGAACCGGTCGGGCCGGGCGAAGTCGGGCCGGTCGTCGAGCACCGTCACCGAAAACCCCAGACTGCGGGCGAAGGTGGCGAGCGGCACCGCGATGTGGCCGGCCCCGCAGACGACGAGCTCGGCCTCGGCCGCGAGCACGTCGAGGAAGACCCGCAGGCCCCCGCCGAGCTCGGCTGTGCCCTTGCGCCGGCGGGCGATCGCCTCCACCGCCGCCTCCCGCAGCTCCCGGTCCCGACCGGCGTCGCCGAGGGTGCCCTCCAGGGTGCCGTCCCGGCGGACGATGGCCTTGCGGCCCGGAGGCAGGGCAGGGTCGGGGGAGGCGAGCACCGTGACCAGGCAGAAGGCGTCGCGGCTCGCCAGGAGCTCCCGCGCCCGGTCGAGGAGGTCGGGGGGGGCGGGGGTCAGCACACCTTCTCCTTCACCTCGCGCAGGTAGGCCTCGCGCCGCGCCTCGTCGGCCCAGACCTCGCCCCGGAAGACCTGGATGTCCTGCTGGTTCTTGAAGATGCACCCCAGGGTGTCCTCCACGGCCCCCGCGTCCAGGCTGTGGCGGTTGAGCGCCAAGAGCGCCGCCGCCCAGTCCAGGGTCTCGGCCACCCCGGGCTTCTTCAGGTATTCCTCGGTGCGGATGTGCTCCATGAACCGGCACACCTGGGCCGCGAGCTCGGCTTCGACCCGGGGCAGACGGCTCCGCACGATGGCGTACTCCTTCTCGAAATCCGGGTAGTCGATCCAGTGGTACAGACAGCGGCGCTTGAGGGCGTCGTGCACGTCGCGGGTGCGGTTGGAGGTCACGAGGACGAGGGGCTTGACCGCCGCCCGCACGGTGCCGAGCTCCGGGATGGTGATCTGGTAGTCGGCCAGGAGCTCCAGGAGGAACGCCTCGAACTCCTCGTCGGCCCGGTCGAGCTCGTCGATGAGGAGCACGGCGGGGCGGGGCCCGGGGTGCTGGATGGCCTGGAGGAGCGGTCGCTTGATGAGAAACTCCTCCCGGAAGATCGTCGCGGCGAGCCGCTCCCGGTCGCCGCAGGCCTCCTGGAGCTTGATCTCCAGGATCTGGCGGGGGTAGTTCCACTCGTAGAGGGCCATGGAGGCGTCGAGCCCCTCGTAGCACTGGAGGCGGATCAATGCCGTGTCCAGGGCCCGGGCGAGCACCACCGCGAGCTCGGTCTTCCCCACCCCGGGCGCCCCCTCCAGAAAGAGGGGCTTCTCCAGCACCTGGCTCAGGTAGAGCACCGTGGCCAGCGACGGCTCGGCGACGTAGTGCTCCCGCCCCAGGGCCTCGATGATGGCGTCGACGGAGGAGAACGTCGGCTCCATGGCGTGCAGCCTCAGGTCTCGGCGCAGAAGCGGGCTCGGCCGGGAACCGCACTGCGGGGGCGCCGAGGCACGGGTCGTTCGCGAGCAAGCCCGCTCCTGCGGAGACCCCAGGAAATCGGCACCAGATGCGTCACGCGTCATCCCCCCCGTCGTCATAGCTCCGGTCGAAGTCCCCGTCCAGGATCTCGGTGAGCACGCCGTGCATCTGGGGGGGCGGGGCGATGAAGGCGTAGCGGTTGCCCATGAGCTCCCGGGGCGCCCGGTCGATGGTGCGGTAGTGCTTCTCCTTGAGCTCGGCGAGGCCCGCCGCCACGTCGTCCACCCGGTAGGAGATGAGGAAGAACCCCTCCCCGCGCTTTTCCAGGAAGCGGCCCACCTCGCTGTCGGGCTTCGTGGGCTCCATGAGCTCGAGGGCCACGTTCTCCAGGTAGTACCGGGCCACCCGGATGCTCTCGGAGGGCGCCGTGTAGAACCCGTCGGGCTCCATCCCCAGGGTGTCCCGGTAGCGCGCGACCGCGGCGTCCAGGTCGCGCACGACGAAGCAGATATGGTCGATGGCCTTGGCCTTCATGCGCAACCCCGCTTCTTGGACAGGATGACAGGATGGACAGGATAGAACTCGTTTTCGGTTGGTCTTGTCCTCTCCATCCTGCTCATCCTGTCATCCTGTCGACGTTCGTCTCTCCTCGATCGCTGCCAGGATGCGGTCCGGGGTGTAGGGGAACTCCCGGACGAAGGTCCCGATGGCGTCGGCGATGGCGTTGGTGTAAGCCTGGGCGGTGCACATGGAGATGGAGAGCCCGCCCTCCTTGGCGCCGAAGGGCCCCACCGGGTCTTCGGACTCGATGATCGTGTTGTGGATCGGCGGCATGTCCGGGGCCAGGGGCACCTTGTAGTCCAGGAAGCCGGTGTTCAGGTTCGCCCCCCGGTGCCACCGGCACGCCTCGAGCAGGATACCCCCGTGGCCGCCCATGGCCACCCCGGCCTCCATCTGCCCCTCCACTTCGGCGGGGTTGATGGCCCGGCCGCAGTCGTGGGCCACCCATACGTCCAGGACGTCCACCAGCCCGGTCTCCGGGTCCACCGCCACCTCCACCACCGCGCTCCCGTAGCTGAACGCCGCGGCGAGCTGGCCCTGGGGGTTGGTGATCCATTCCCGGGTCTGGTCCACGTTGGGCCCGAAGCTCCCCTGGCCGAGCACTGCCTTGCCCTGGAGGAGCCCGGTGCGGATGGCCTTGGCCACGGGCATGGCCCGGGAGGGGGAGCCCACGACGAAGATCTTCCCGTCTTCGATGTCAAGGTCCGCGGCGCTCGCCTCCATGGCCTCGGCGGCGATCTCCAGGAGCTGGCGGCGGGCGTCCTCGCAGGCCAGGCGCACGGCGTTGCCGCTCACCAGGGTGGTGGCCTGGGAGTAGGCCCCCTGGTCGATGGGGGTCACCTCGGTGTCGGAGGCGGTGAGCTGGATCTGGTCCACCGGGATGCCCAGGGCCTCGGCCGCGATCTGGAGCACCACCCCCTCGTTGCCCTGGCCGTTGTCCACCACTCCCGAAATCAGGGTCGCCCCCCCGTCCTCGTCGAACTTGATCATGGCCGCGGAGCCTCCCCGGATGCCCATGGGGAAGCCGCTCATCACACTCACGCACCCCACGCCGATGCCGTGCCAGGGGGGGAGCTTGCCCCACTTGTCCCGGAAGCGGCTCGCCTCGGCCACGGCGTCGATGGTCTCGCCGCTCGCCATCACCGGGATGTAGCTCCGGGTGGGGGTGTACTCCCCCCCGTGGAGGGCGTTCTTCCGGCGGATCTCGATGGGGTCCAGGCCCAGGGCCCGGGCCGCCAGGTCGAGCTGCATGTCCACGTTGCACGCCCAGGCCCGGCCGTGGGTGCGGATCATCCCCCGGATGGGCTTGTTGGTATAGACCCGGTAGCCGTTGTAGCGGACGTTGGGCACCCGGTAGGTCTGCTCGAAGCACAGGAAGGGCACGCTGGTGGCGATGGGGCCGGTGGAGGAGTAGGCGCCCCCGTCCATGTAGGCGGTGACGTCGGCGGCCTGGAGGGTGCCGTCCTTGCCGAACCCGAAGGTGCTCTCCACCACCATGGAGTGGCCCTGGCGGATGGCGATGGAGTTCTCCTCCCGGGTGTAGACGAGCTTCACCGGCCGCCGGGTCTTGCGGGAGAGGAGCGCCGCGATGTACTCCCCGGGGAACATGTCGCTGCGGCCCCCGAAGGCGCCCCCCACGGCCACGTGGCGCACGTGCACCTTGGAGACCGGGAGCTCCAGCGCGTTGGCGAGCCCCTTGGCCTTGGTGTGGGGGCTCGCGTTGGGCATCCACACCTCGACCGTGCCCTGGCGGTCGCAGTGGGCGACCACCGCGTAGGGCTCGGTCATGAAGTAGCTCTCCTCTTCGCTCTCGGTGCGCTCGGTGTGCACGTAGTCGCAGGCGGCCAGGGCCGCCTCCACGTCGCCCACGTGGATGGGCACGTGGATGTTGACGTTGCGCTCCGCGTGCTCGTGCACCCGGGGCGCGCCGGGTGCCATGGCCGAGAGGGGATCGAAGACCGCGGGCAGGACCTCGTACTCGACCTCGATCCGGGCCACCGCCTCCCGGGCCAGCTCCTCGGTCTCGGCCGCCACCGCCGCGATCTCCTCGCCGATGTAGCGCACCACGTCCCGGGCCAGGAACTCCTGGTCCCGGGTGTAGCGAAAGACCCCCCACTTGACCCCCGAGGCGTCGGCGGCGGTGACGACGGCCTTGACCCCGGGGAGCGCCAGCGCCGGCGTCGCGTCGAGCTTGAGGATGCGGGCGTGGGGGTGGGGACTTCGCAGCACCGCGGCGTGGAGCATGTAGGGCAGGCTCACGTCCGCCGTGTAGCGGGCCTCGCCGGTGGCCTTGAGCCGGGCGTCCCGGCGGGGGAGGCTCTTGCCGATGGTGCGGCCCGGCTTCACGGCTTCACCTCCTGGAGGCGCTCGGCCGCGGCCAGCACCGAGTCCACGATCTTGGCGTAGCCGGTGCAGCGGCACACCTGCCCCGAGAGGGCGTGGCGGACCTGGGCCTCGGTGGGCCGGGGGGTCTCGTCCAGGAGCGCCACCGCGGTGAGAATCATGCCCGGGCTGCAGAAGCCGCACTGGATGCCGTGGCGCTCCACGAAGGCCTCCTGGACCGGGTGGAGCTCCTCCTGCGCCCGGCCCGGCCAGGTCTCGGCCAGACCCTCGATGGTGAGGACCTCCCGGCCCTCGGCCTCGCAGGCCAGCGTCAGACACGAGCGCGCGGGCTTCCCGTCCAGCAGCACGGTGCAGGTGCCGCAGGCGCCCACGCCGCACCCCTCCTTGGCGCCGGTGAGCCCCAGGTCCTCCCGGAGCACCTCGAGCAGCGTGCGCTCGGGCGCTACCAGGAGCTCGTGGGCCGTGCCGTTCACCTGGAGCTGGATGGGGAGCTTCCTCGGGCGGCTCACGGGGCGCCTCCCTCGGGTCCGACCGCGGCCCAGGCGCGACGGGCGGCCCGGGCCACCAGGGTCCCGACCACCTTCCTGCGGTAGGGGGGGGTCAGATCGGCGTTCTTGACCGGCCTGGCGGCCTTGCGGGCCGCCTCGGCGGCGGTACCCAGGGCCGGTTCTTCAAGCCTGGAGCCGATGAGGGCCGCCTCGGCCTCTGGAACTCGCAGGGGACCCGAACCCACGGCCCCCAGGACCACGCTGGCGGCGCTGCACCGGCCCTCGCCGTCCCGCTGCACGCAGACGGCCGCGGCGGCGGCCGGGAAGTCGAGGCCCTTGCGGGGCCGGAGCTTTTCGTAGGCCGCCCCCGCTGCCGGTGCCGGCTTGGGCAGGGTGACCCGGGTGAGGAGCTCGCCCTTGCCCAGGCGCAGGGGCACCCGGCCGTCTCCGGAGTAGAGCTCCTCCAGAGGCATCGTTCTCGATCCGGCGGCGCCCACGACCTCGACCGCCGCGCCCAGGGCGATCAAGAGCGGCGGCAGGTCGGCCTGGTGGCAGGCGTGGCACCGGGGGCTGCCGGGCACGGCGTGGCAGACCTCGCCCCCGGCCTTGTGGCAGGGGGGCCGGCCGCTCCGCCAGAAGGCGGACTGGTTGTAAAAGCAGCACCGGGTGTCCAGGCAGAGGTTGCCGCCCAGGCTGGCCCGGCTCTGGATCGGGGGGGCCGCGACCAGGGCGGCGGCCCGGGAGAGCTCCTGCAAGGAGGGCGCGCCCGCCGGCGCCCAGCGGATCAGCTCCGCGAGGGTCGTGGTCGCGCCCAGGGACCAGCCGCCGCCGCGCTCCTCGATCCCGCCGAGGGGCAGTCGAGTCAGGGAAACCAGGGCCGCGCCTCCTCCGAGCCCGTTCTTGTACGCCACCAGGAGGTCGGTGCCCCCGGCCAGTACCCGAGTCGCGCCGGGTCCGGACAAGGCCTCCAGGGCCTCACGCAGATCCTGGGGGCGGATCACCGGGGTCGGGGGAAGGCGGAGCATTTCCTCTCCTGTGGAAAGCGAGCTCTCCCGGGTCACTGCGGTTGGAACCTGCCCCACCGGCGCGGCGGGCGAACCCCCGCTGCCGGGGAACCGCCCTGGGGCACCCGGACCGGGGCGCCCCGTAGGAGCAGCCTGAGCCAGGAACGGCACGGTAGCGCCCCGGCAGCGCCAGACAAACAACATATTGCATAATAGAACAATGTGCCCGCCGCCGCCGGCAGGCCGTGGGGAACGGTAGCAGACGAGGAATGGCATGTCAACGCGACAAACGAAGCGGCGTTGGCGGAGATAAGCGCCGGAACGGAAGGCTGTCGAATGATCGGTTGACAGATTTTCGGGGCGACGCTAGACTCCGTCGAGGGATCGGTCAAAACGGTTTTCTATATTGCGTAGAACACAGCATTGCATTTCTCAAACAGCGGGAGCGCAGCCCATGGACGCCCTCCGAAACCTCACCGTCCTGAGCCTGGAGCAGGCGACCGTCCTGCCCTACCTCACCTATCGCCTGGCGCAGGACGGCGTGCGGGTGATCCGGCTCGAGCACCCCCAGCTCGGAGACCCCAACCGCAAGGTGGGGGAGCCCTTCGCGCCCGGAGAGGACGCGATGGGGAGCTACTTCCTCTCCATCAACGCCGGCAAGGAGGCGGTGACCCTCAACCTGAAGCACCCCAGAGGCCAGGAACTTTTGAAGAAGTTGATCGTGGAGCTCGAGGCCGATGTCTTCGCCACCAACCAGCTGCCCAAGAACTACGGGCCTTTGGGCATCGCCTACGAGACCCTGGCCGCGGTGAAGCCTGACCTCATCTGGCTCGGGCTCACCGGCTTCGGCCCCGACTCCAACGAGGCGGCCTACGACCCGGTGCTCCAGGCCCGGGGAGGGCTCATGGACCTCACCGGCGAGGCGGGGGGCAGCCCCCAGGTGGTGGGCATTCCGCTGCCGGACATGGGCACGAGCGAGCACGCCTACGGGCTGCTGATGCGGGCCCTCTACCAGCGCGCCGTGACCGGCGAGGGCAGCCGAATCGACCTGGCGATGATCGACTCCACGGTCTCCTGGCTCACCCAACCCATCGCCATGGCCAAGAGCTTCGGCAAGGTGATGACCCGCCGGGGCGCCACCCACGAGTTCTTCGCGCCGGTGAGCGTCTATCCCACGAAGGACGGGTACGTGTACGTGGCCCTGGGCAACGACGTGCAGTGGCAGCGGCTCCTGGCTCTGCCGGGCTTCGAGGGGTTGAACGACCCGGCCTACGCCACCAACGCGGGCCGGATCGAAGACGTGGGACGACTCAACGGGAAGATGGCGGCCGCCACCCGGCAGTTCGCCACCGACGCGCTCCTGGAGACCTTCCGCAAGGCCCTGATCCCCATCTCCAAGGTGCAGGACGTGCTCGAGGTGTGCGAGGACCCGGCGGTCAAGCCCCGGCTCCTGGAGACCGTGGACCCCAAGACCGGCTTCCGGGTCACCCTGGCGCCCCCTCCCTACATGACCCCCTATCTCAAGGCGCAGGGCCAGTCCCTCTCCTTCCCCCCCCGCTTCGGCGAGCACAACGGGGCGGTGTACGGGGGCGAACTGGGACTGGGCTCCGAAGAGCTGGAGGGGTTGAAGGCGGAGGGGGTGATTTGAGGGGCTGGGGGTTGGGGGTTGCACGTTGCGCGTTGGAGAGAACGACCACCACCACCACGCGCAACCTCCAACGCGCAACTCGCAACCGACAACGCGCAACAAGCGATGAGCAGAGACCATGGATTTTCGCCTGACCGACGAGCAGGAGTTCTTCCGCAGCGCCGTGGCCGACACGGTGGACCGCCTCATCCTGCCCCGGGTGGAGGAGATCGACCAGGCGGACGCCATCCCGGCGGACCTGTGGCGGGAATTCACGGGGCTGGGGTACCTGGGGCTGCGCTACCCGGAGGAGCTGGGGGGCATGAATGCCGACCCGGTGACCTGCATGCTTTTCTACGAGGAGCTCTCCCGGGGCTCGGTGGGGTTCGCCCAGGCGGTGATCATGAACATGCTCATGGGCACCCACTTCCTCTACCGGTTCGGAAGCCCGGGGATTCGCGAGCGGTGCCTGCTGCCGGCGCTGCGGGGCGAGAAGATCGCCACCATGTGCTTCACCGAGGACCAGTCGGGCTCGGACCTGGCGGCCACCCGGACCGCGGCGAAGAAGGTGGACGGGGGCTGGGTGCTCACCGGCACCAAGAACTGGATCACCAACGGCCCCACCGCCGACTTCGCCACGGTGCTCGCCACCAGCGACCCGGCCAAGGGCATGAAGGGCCTGAGTTTCTTCCTGGTGGAGAAGGGAACGCCCGGCTTCCAGTCCGGCCAGCTCCTGCACAAGCTCGGCGCCCGGGGGCCGGCCTGCGGCGAGCTCGTGCTCGAAGACGTCTTCGTCCCGGACGAGAACCTGCTCGGCGAGGAGCCGGGCAAGGGGGTGGTGTACCTCGGCGAGATCCTCAACGAGGTGCGCTGCATGACCGGCGCCATGGCCCTCGGGATGGCCCGCACCGCCTTCGCCGATGGCCTTGAGTACGCCCGCAAGCGCCAGGCCTTCGGCAAGCCCATCGGCGAGTACCAGCTGATCCGGGCCAAGCTGGCGGACCTGGCCACCGAGATGGAGGCGGCACGCCTCATGGTGTACTGGGTGGCCTGGATGATCGGCGAGGGGATGAACCCGCGAAAGGAAGCCGCCATGGCCAAGATGTTCGCCACCGAGACCTGCCTCAAGGTGGTGGACGAGGTGACCCGGATCTACGGCGCCAACGGCTTCGCCTCCGAGTACGGCCCCCAGCGCTACTTCCGGGACGCCCGGTTCCTGCTCTACGGAGGCGGCACCCACGAGATCATCAAGGACTTCGTGGGCCGGGAAATCGTGCGGGAACGGTAAGGCGTGAAACGTTAGACGTGAGACGTGAAGCGTGAAGAGCGGGTCCCCGTCTCACGTTTCACGTCTCACGCTTCACGACCCAAGGGGTGCCATGAAGATCGCAGTGCTCGTGAAGGAAGTTCCCGACCTGGAGGCCCTGGTGAAGGTGGCCGAGGGGGGAAAATCGGTGGAGGTGGAGAAGAAGCGCTGCCTCAACTTCTTCGACGAGATCGCGGTGGAGGCGGCCCTGCGGGTCAAACAGGCGGCCGGAGGCTCGGTGTACGCCGTCTCGGCCGGTGCGGGCACGGGGCTCGACGCGGCGCGGCGGGCCCTGGCCATGGGGGCGGACGCCGCGTTCCTGGTGGACGACCCGGCCCTGGCCGGGGCCGACCCCCTCACCGTGGCCCGGGCCCTGGCGGGGGTGTGCCGGCGGGAGGGCTTCGACCTGGTGCTGGCGGGCCGGCAGGCCACCGACGGCGAGGCCGGGCTGGTGGGGCCCATGGTGTCCGAGCTCCTGGGGGTGCCCTGCGCCACCGGCGTGACGGAGCTTGCGGTGCAGTCGGGCGCCGCCCGGGTGACCCGGGAGACCGACCGGGGGGCGGAGGTCCTGCGGGTACCCCTCCCCGCGCTCCTCACCGCCGAGAAGGGCCTGTGCGAGCCCCGGGTTCCCCAGGTGATGGGGCTCATGAAGGCCATGAAGGCCCAGGTGCCGAAGGCGACCCTGGCCGAGCTCGGGGTCGAGGCGGCGCCGGCTCTGGCGGTCCAGTCCTACCGCGGCCCGGCCAAGCGGGCGCCGGTGAAGATGGTGGAGGGCGAGCCCGCCGTTGCCGCGGCGCAGTTGGTGAAGCTCCTCAGGGAAGAGGCGAAGGTGCTGTGACGGCAATCCACATCGAAATCGAAATCGGGAGCGAAATCGACCCCGGTCCCGACTGCCGATTTCGATAGCGATTTCGATCACGAATCACGAGGTTCCCATGTCCATCTGGGTGATCTGCGAAGGGCAGGAAGGCGGGTACCGGGCGTCCACGCTGGAGCTCCTCTCCCAGGCGCGCCGCCTGGTCGGTGGAGCCGGGGGGCAGGTGGTGGCGGTGGCCGTGGGCGACGAGGCGGCCGCTGCCCAGGCGCTTCGCGGTGCCGCCCACCGGGTGGTGGCGGTCCAGGGGCCAAACCTCTCGCCCTATGCTGCCGACCCCTGGGTGGGCGCCGTGGCCGGCGTCCTCTCCGCCGGTGCCCCGCGGCTCGTCCTCTTCGCCGAGGGCACCCGGACCCGGGAGCTCCTGCCGCGCCTGGCCGTCCGGCTGGGGGCCTCGGCCCTGACCAACGCCCTCGGGCTGGAGGCGGACGGTGAGGCGTTCCTCCTCACCCGGCCGGCCTTCGGCGGCAAGGCCTACGCCACGGTGCGCTCCGGCGACCGCCTGTGCCTCGCGGCCTTCCGCCCGAACAGCTTCGACGCCGGGGCCGAGCCCGTGGCAGAGACCCAGTTCGAGACGCACCAGGCCTCGCCGGACCCGAGCCGTGTGGAGGTGCTGGAGAAGAGGCCCCGGGCCTCGGCCCGGGTGCCCCTCACCGAGGCCCAGCGGGTGGTGGCCGGCGGGCGGGGTCTGCGGGCGCCGGAGAACCTGAAGATCCTCGAAGAGCTGGCGGACGTCCTAGGGGGCGCGGTGGGGGTGAGCCGGGCCATCGTGGACGCGGGGTGGGCCGACCACGCCATCCAGGTGGGCAAGTCGGGCAAGACCATCTCCCCGGCCCTCTACGTGGTGGCCGGCGTCTCCGGCGCCGTCCACCACACCATGGGCATGGACACGGCCAAGGTGGTGGTCGCCGTCAACGCCGACCCCAAGGCCCCGATCTTCCAGTATGCCGACTACGGCATCGTGGGAGATGCGCTGCAGGTGCTGCCGGCGCTCACGGCGGAACTAAGGGCCGTGAAGCGTGAAGCGTAGAAGAGGAACCCCGCCCATGGACGTCGTCTCACGTCTCACGTCTCACGTCTCACGACGCCCCAAGAGGCCCGCGCCGTGAAGCTGGACGCCGTCGTCGTGGGCGCGGGTCTGGCGGGGCTGGCCGCGGCCGAGACCCTGGCGGACGCGGGGCTCCAGGTGGTGGTCCTGGAGCGGGGCGACGCGCCGGGGGCGAAGAACGTCACCGGCGGCCGGCTCTATGTGGAGAGCGTGCGCGATCTCTTCCCCGAGTGGTGGGCCGAGGCCCCCCTGGAGCGTCCGGTGACCCACGAGGCCTGGACCCTCCTGGACGAGGGCCGAAGCCTTCGGCTCGACTTCCAGGACGAGGGCCTGGGCGGAGAACTGCCCCAGAGCCACACGGTGCTCCGGGCCAGGTTCGACGCCTGGCTCGGCGATCGGGTGGGCCAGAAGGGGGCCTTCGTCATCCCCCAGAAGCCCGTGGCCCAGCTCCTCTGGGAAGGCGAGGCCGTGGCCGGGGTCAAGGTGGACGGGGAGGAGATCCCGGCCCACGCGGTGATCGCCTGCGACGGGCTCCTCTCCTTTGTGGGCCAGGCAGCCGGGCTCCGGGGCCGGCCCGCGCCGAAGACCGTGGCCGTGGGGGTGAAGGAGGTCCTGGGGCTGCCGTCGGGCACCATCGAGGACCGCTTCCAGCTCGACCCCGGCGAGGGGGCAGCCGAGCTCTTCGTGGGCTCGGTGACCCGGGGGCTCCTGGGCGGCGGGTTCTGCTACACCAATCAGGAGTCCCTCTCCCTGGGGCTGGTGGTCGGGGTCGGCGACCTGATGGAGAAGGGCGGGCAGGAGAAGGTGCCGGAGCTCTTCGAGGCCTTCAAGGCCCACCCCCGGGTCCGGAGCCTCACGCGGGGGTCCGAGCTCCTGGAGTACTCGGCGCACCTGATCCCCGAGGGGGGGCTCGGTGCGGTGCCGTCCCTCGTGCGCGACGGCCTGTGTCTCGCCGGCGACGCCGCCGGCCTGGCCCTGAACATGGGCTACACCGTGCGCGGCATGGAGTTCGCCCTGGCCAGCGGGAGGTTCGCGGCCGAAGCGGTGATCGAGGCCCGCCAGAAAGAGGACTGCTCGGCCGCGGGGCTTGCCGGCTACCCCCGGCGCCTCAAGGAGAGCTTCGTCTGGCAGTACCTGGAGGCGTACCGGGAGATGCCCCGGCTCCTGGAGAACCCGGCCCTCTTCGACCGCTACCCTCGGGAGGTCTGCCGGCTGCTCGGAGGTCTCGTGCGGCTGGAACAGGGGCGACCGGGCAAGCTCTCGACCAGGGTCTGGGAGTTCCTGCGCCGCAACGTGCTCAACTGGACGGACCTCAGGGCCCTGGCGGGCTGGCGGAAGATCTGAGTTGCCCATGACCTTCGATCACCCCGAGGGATGAAACGGTAGGGCGGGCGGTTCCCGCGTAGCGGGGTTCGCCCGCCGGTTTGGCGGGGCAAGCCCCGCCCTACGCCTCTGGCGGGGTGGCGGAGAATCTGAGAGGCGTCCGACGGGTCTGACCGGTCCGACGGGGAGGAGCGAAGGCGTGGACGCAACCGAAAAGCTCACGAAGAACGCCATCAAGCCCGACGGCGAGAGCCACATCGCCATCGACGCGGAGGTGTGCCGCACCCGGTGCACCGAGCGCTACTGCGAGCGGGTCTGCCCGGCGACGCTCTACGAGTGGAACGCCGAGGCGGACCGGATGGTGGTGGAGTACGCCGGGTGTCTGGAGTGCGGCACCTGCCTGGTGGCCTGCCGGGAGGACGCCCTCTCCTGGCGGTATCCCCGGGGCGGGTGGGGGGTGCAGTACCGGTATGGGTAGGGCGATGATCTGGTCCGAACCCGATAGCGATACCGATAGCGATAGCGAGGGCGAGCTCGGTATCGGTATCGGGATCGACAGCGGTATCGGTATCGACGTGAGACCGGCCAACGCAGACGGAGGCCCAAGTTGATCAGAAGAATCAAGGTTCTCGTGGCCAAGCCGGGGCTGGACGGGCACGACCGGGGGGCGAAGGTCGTGGCCCACGCCCTCAAGGAGGCCGGCATGGAGGTGGTCTACACCGGGCTCCACCAGAGCGTGGAGGCGGTGGTGCAGGCCGCCGTGCAGGAGGACGCGGACGTGATCGGCCTCTCCATCCTGACCGGCGGCCACCTCGCCATCTGCCGCAAGCTCAGGAAGCTCCTTGCGGAGAAGGGGGCGGCGGACAAGCTCGTGTGCGTGGGCGGGGTGATCCCGAGCCGCGACTTCGAGGCCCTGCGGGCCCTGGGGGTGAAGGGCATCTTCCCCGGCGGCACGCCGCTCCGGGAGACCATCGAGTTCATTCGGGAGAACGTGGGGCGCACCGGAGCGTAGGACCCATAGGACCCATAGGACCCATAGGACCCATAGGTCCCATGGGTCCCATGAGTCCCATCACGACCCCCCACCCAGGAGCACCCATGGACGTCGCCCGCTACACCCGAGACAAGAACGACAGGATCCTCGACGTGGAGCTCTCGTCGGGGATCCACGTGAAGCCGAGCTACGGCCCGGCAGACCTGGAGGCCGTGGGCTTCGACTATGCGAGGGACCTGGGGGAGCCCGGGGAGTACCCCTTCACTCGCAACCTCTTCGCCGAGGGGTACCGGTCGCGGGAGTGGACCACCCGGCAGTACACCGGCTTCGGCACGCCCCGGGAGACCAACGAGCGCTTCAAGCTGATGATCGACCACGGCCAGACCGGGCTGAACGTGGCCTTCGACCTGCCCACCCAGATGGGCCTCGACTCGGACCACCCCATGGCCGAGGGCGAGGTGGGCCGGGTGGGCATGGCCGTGGACAGCCTGCGGGACTTCGAGGTCGCCTTCGACGGCATCGACCTGCACAAGGTGGGCGCCGGGCTCACCATCAACGCCGTGGCCTCGATCATGCTCGCCATGTACCAGGCGGTGGGGGAGAAGCTCGGCTTCGACCGGACGAAGATCTCGGCCACGCCCCAGAACGACATCCTGAAAGAGGTCATCGGCCGGGGCGCGTGGATCTACGCCCTGGACCCGGCGGTGAAGCTGATCGGCGACACCATCGAGTACGCCATCGAGGCCATGCCCCGCACCAACCCCGTGAGCATCTGCGGCTACCACATCCGTGAGTCGGGGGCCACGCCGGCCCAGGAGATGGCCTACGCCTTCGGCATCGCCAACGCCTACATCGACGAGGTGGTGCGCCGGGGCTACCACCCGGACCAGTTCGTGGGCCGCTTCAGCTTCAACCTGAACATCTTCGGCAATCTCTGGGAGCAGGTGGCCAAGTTCCGGGCCGGCCGCAAGGTGTGGGCCCAGAACCTGAAGGAGAAGTACGGGGTGAAGGACCCCCGGAACCTCTGGCTCCGGGGCCTGTTTGCCGGGGGCGGGTCGGGGCTGACCAAGGCCGAGCCCGAGAACAACATCATCCGGGGGGCCTACTACGCCCTGGCCGCGGCCCTCTCGGGGGCCCAGACCACGGCCCTGTGCTCCTTCGACGAGGCCTACACCATCCCCACGCCGCGCTCCGCGCTGCTCTCGCTGCGCACCTGCCAGATCCTGATGGAGGAGGTGGGGATGCGGGACACCGTCGACCCCTTGGCCGGCTCCTACTTCGTCGAGACCCTCACCAAGCAGATGGAGGAGAAGATCCGGGAGGAAATGGAGGACATCGAGGCCCGGGGCGGGATGCTCGCCTGCGTCAAGGACGGGTACGTGCAGCGCAAGGTCTCCCGCCAGGCCTTCGAGTTCGAGGCCGCCCTGGAGCGGGGCGAGCTGGTGAAGGTGGGGGTGAACAAGTACGCCACCGAAGGCCAGCACGAGGTGGACCTCCACGAGTACAACGAGGCCTGGGCCGAGGAGAAGCTCGCCGACCTGCGGGATCTCAGGCGCACCCGGGACGCAGCGGCCGCGGCCGCCGCGCTCAAGGGCCTGGAGCAGGCCGCCCGGGAGGGGAAGAACGTCATGGCCCCCCTCGTGGAGTGCTGCCGCGCCTACGCCACCGTGGGCGAGATGGCGGACGTGTTCCGCCAGGTGTACGGGGAGTTCCAGGAGCCAAAGATTTTCTAAAGGCTGCTCGTGGCCCGTTGCTCGTTGCCCGTTGGAGAAAGGGCGACGGCGAGGGGTCTTATTGACCACGGGCAACGAACAACGAGCAACGAGCAAACGCCATGTACAAGATCGGCATCGACGTGGGCGGGACCTTTACCGACTTCCTCCTCGCCGAGGAGGACGGGACGAGCCACATCTACAAGGTGCTCTCCACCCCCTCGGACCCTTCCATCGCCACGATCCAGGGCATCGAGGAGATGGCCCGGGACCGGGGGCTCACCACCGAGGAGTTTCTGGAGGAGGTGAGTACCATCGTCCACGGAACGACGGTCACCACCAACGCCACCCTGACCCACCGGGGGGCGAAGACCGGGCTCCTCACCACCCGGGGTGTCCGGGACGCCCTGGAGATGCGCCGGGGCATCCGGGAGGAGCAGTACAACAACCGCTACGAGAACGTGCGGCCCGTGGTGGAGCGCTACCTGCGGCTTCCGGTGGACGAGCGCCTGGACTACCGCGGGGCGGTCCTCACGCCCCTGGACGAGGGCTCGGTCCGGTCCGGCATCGAGGCCTTCCGGCGGGAGGGCGTCGAGGCGGTGGCCATCTGCTTCATGAACTCCTTCGCCAATCCGGCCCACGAGGCCCGGGCCGCCGAACTCGTGCGGCAGGCCCTGCCCGGCGCCTTCCTCTCGGTCTCCACCGAGGTCGCCCCGGCCATCCGCTTCTACGACCGGGTCTCCACCGCCTGTCTCAACGCCTACGTGGGGCCGGTGCTCGAGCGTTACCTGCGCAGCCTCGTGCGCCGGCTCGAGGGACTTCGGTACCAGGGGGTGCTCCTCATCATGGCCTCCAACGGCGGCGTCATCTCCCCCGAGGCGGCCATCGCCAAGCCGGCAATGACGCTGCTGTCCGGCCCGGCCGGGGGGCCCGTGGCCGGGCTCGCCTTCTCCGCGGGTCAGGGCCACCAGGACTGCATCACCTGCGACATGGGGGGCACGAGCTTCGACGTGGCCCTGGTCAAGGACGGCAAGCCCCTCACCACCACCGAGGGCGACATCGACCGACTTCGGATCAGCCTGCCCATGCTCAACGTGGTGACCATCGGCGCCGGGGGCGGCTCCATCGGCTGGATCGACGAGGGAGGGCTCCTGCGCATGGGCCCCCAGAGCGCCGGCGCCGACCCGGGCCCGGCCTGCTACGGCCGGGGCGGCGCGCTCCCCACCTGCTCCGACGCGGACCTCCTTCTCGGGTACCTGGACGCCGACTTCTTCGCCGGCGGGCGCTTGAAGCTCGACGCCAAGGCCGCCGAGGCGGCCATCCAGGAGCACATCGCCCGGCCCCTGGGGTACGACGTGGCCCAGGCCGCGGCGGGCATGTACGAGGTGATCAACGTCTCCATGGCCGCCGCGGTGCGGGAGATCGCGGTCAAGAACGGCTACGACCCCCGGGACTTCCCTCTGGTCACGGCGGGGGGCGCCGGCCCCAATCACGCCTGCATGATCGCGCTGGAGCTCGGCATCCCGGTGGTGCTGATCCCCCGGGAGTCGTCGATCTTCTGCGCCGCCGGGATGCTCCGCTCGGACTTGAAGCACGACTTCGTGCGCACCTACCCGGGGCGGCTCGACCGGATGGACCGGGAGCAGTTTCAGTCCCTCTTCCGGGAGATGCGCGAGGAGGGCGTGCGGCTGCTGCGCAGCGAGGGGATCGGCGAGGACCGGGTCTCCTGCCACCTCACCGTGGACCTGCGCTACGTGCGCCAGTACCACGAGGTGGGGGTCGAGCTCACCTGGGAGGAGGCGGAGATCTGCGACCCGGCGGCCATCGCCGCCAAGTTCCATCCCCAGCACGACGCCCTCTACGGCTACTCCCTGGCGGACAAGGGAACCCCGGTGGAGCTCATCAACCTGCGGCTCTCGGCCGTGGGGCGCACCGAGAAGCCGAGCCTGGTGCCCGAGCCCCGGGCCGACGCCGACCCCTCGGCGGCCTTCAAGGGTGTGCGCCGGGCGTACCTGCCCCGGGAGAGGCGCTTCACCGACGTGGACATCTTCGACGGGATGAAGCTCCAGCACGGCAATCGCCTGGAGGGCCCGGCCATCATCGAGCAGGTGAACACCACCACCTTCGTCACCCCCGAGTTCCACGTGGCCGTGGACCGGTACGGCACCTACACCCTGTACCTGCGCGAGAAGGAGCAGGAAGTGCTGGGCAGGGTGCTGAAGAGCTGAGTCCGACGGGTCCGACCTCCTTGCAGAGAGAGCAAACCATGCCCGAGATCCCCATCGACAAGGTCCTGGTCTCCATCCTCCAGCGGCGCCTGAAGAGCATCACCGAGGAGATGAGCATCGCCATGACCCGGACCACCCGGTCCCCGATCCTGTGCGAGGCCAAGGACTTCGTCACCGGGCTCTACGACGCCCGGGGCAACATGCTGGAGCAGACCGAGAACCTGCCGATCCTGGCCTTCAGCCTGGCGCCGGTGTGCAAGTACATCCTCGAGTACTTCGGCGACGACCTGCACCCGGGCGACGTCATCTTCCACAACGACGTCTTCAGCATGGGCAACCAGAACAACGACGTGGCGGTGTACAAGCCCATCTTCCACGAGGGGGCGCTGGTGGCCTGGGCCGCGTGCAAGGGCCACCAGGCCGACATCGGCGGCGCGGTGCAGGGGGGCTACAACCCCCAGGCCACCGAGGTGTGGCAGGAGGCGCTGCGCATCCCGCCGGTCAAGGTCTACGAGAAGGGCAAGCTGCGAAAGGACGTGTGGGACCTGATCTTCGCCAACATCCGCCTCGACATCGTCGAGGAGGACATGCGCGCCGAGATCGGCTCGTGCGTGGTGGGGGAGCGGGGGATCCTCAAGATCCTGGAGCGCTACGGCCGCGACGTGTTCGAGGCCCACGTGGCCCACCTCTTCGACGCTACCGAGAAGATGATGCGCCAGGAGATCCGCTCGATCCCCGACGGCGTGTACCGGGGCGAGGCGGTGGCCTACTACGACGGCAAGAACCCGGGCTCCTCCTACACCATCCGGGTAACCATCACCGTCGCGGACGGGGACATCCACTTCGACTACACGGGCACCGACGCCCAGACCACCGGCTTCGTCAACGGCACCTATACCTCCAGCGCCTCGGCCACGATCCTGACCTTCCTCCAGATGGTGAACCCCAACATGCCCCACAACGAGGGCATGGTGAAGCCGATCCGGATCACCATCCCCGAGGGCACGATCCTGAACGCCGCCTACCCCGCGGCCACCACCTACGGCAACCACCTCTGCCCCAACAACGCCGACGCCATCATGCGGGCCCTGGCTCCCGTGATCCCGGACCGGGTGACCGCCGAGTGGGGGGAGCTTCTGTGCAGCCTCACCACCGGGAAGGACCCCCGCAAGGGCGGGGAGCCCTTCGTGGACATCGGCTTCATGGGCCTCAAGGGCGGCTCGGGGGCCATCCAGGGATGCGACGGCTACGACCACATCGGGATGATCGACGCCTCCGGCGGCGTGCTCGACCAGGACTACGAGATCTTCGAGCAGCAGACGCCCCATCTCCTCCTCCAGCACGAGTACTGGACCGACTCGGCCGGCGCCGGCCAGTGGCGGGGCGGGCTCGGGGTGGAGACCCGGTTCCGCATCGGCGGCCAGGGGGTGAAGCTCGTCACCTTTGGCGACGGCGACGTGGAGCCGGCTCGGGGCGCCCTGGGGGGCAAGGACGGCACCCTGAACGCAATCCGGCTCACCTACCCCGACGGCCGCGACTACCTGTGCACCACCAAGGACCTGGTGCCGGACGTGCCGGCGGGGACCCTCTACTTCCAGCAGGCTGGGGGCGGCGGAGGGTGGGGCGACCCGAAGAAGCGCCCGCCCGAGAAGGTGCTCCGGGACGTGCGAAACGGCGTGGTCTCCGCCGAGCAGGCCCGGCAGGCCTACGGCGTGGCCGTGGACACCGCCACCTGGACCGTGGACGCGGCGGAGACGGCGCGGCGGCGGGGGACGTGACCGGCCCGGCCGCCGGAAGGTGCAGGAGCGGGCTTGCCCGCGAAGGGAACTGTCGGGACGGTTCGCGGCCAAGGCCGCTCCCACGCATCAAGAGGGCTTCATGTCACCATCCTTCATGCCCACCTTTCGCACCGAGGCGGAGCTCGCCAGCCACCAACTCCGGGGGCTCCAGTGGAGCGTGGCCCATGCCTACCGGGGGAGCGAGTTCTACCGGGCGCGCCTGGACGCCGCGGGGGTCCGCCCGGAGGACATCCGCACCCTGGAAGACGTGCGCCGCCTGCCCTTCACCACGGCCGACGACCTCCGGGCCGGGTATCCTTTCCCGCTCCGCAGCGTGCCCTTCGAGCGGCTCGTGCGCATCCACTCCTCCTCGGGCACCACGGGCAAGCGCAAGGTGCTGTGCTACACCCGGAAGGACGTGGAGGACTGGACCCGGTTCTTCGCCCGCTGCTACGAGATGGCGGGGGTGGGCCCCGGAGACCGGGTGCAGATCGCGGTGGGCTACGGCCTGTGGACGGCCGGGGTGAGCTTCCAGGCCGGGTGCGAGGCCGTGGGGGCCATGGCCATCCCGGTGGGCCCCGGCAACCTGGACATGCAGTGCCAGTTCCTCGTGGACCTCGAGCCCACGGTGATCTGCTGCACGGCGAGTATGGCGCTGCTCTTGGCCGAGGAGGTGGAGCGGCGGGGCCTGCGGGGCAAGGTCCGGGTCCGGACCGTGATCCAGGGCTCGGAGCGGTGCAGCGACGCCATGCGCCGGCGCATCCTCGAGCTCCTCGGCGCCGAGCACCTCTACGACATCACCGGGATGACCGAGCTGTACGGGCCGGGGGCGGGGCTCGACTGCGCCCACCACCAGGGCATTCACTACTGGGCGGACTACTACCTCCTGGAACTCCTGGACCCCGAGAGTCTCCAGCCGGTGTCCGATGGGGAGATCGGCGAGATGGTGGTGACGACGCTGGCGAAGGAGGGCTCGCCGCTCCTGCGCTACCGCACCCGGGACCTCACCCGCAGCCTCCCCGGCCGCTGCTCCTGCGGGTCGGTCCTGCCCCGCCACGACCGCCTGCTCGGCCGCAGCGACGACATGATCATCTTCCGGGCCGTGAACATCTACCCCGGGCAGCTCGACGAGCTCCTCTCCCGGGTGCCGGGGATCTCCAGCGAGTACAACATCCGGCTGGAGCGTCGAGGAGGCAAGGACTTCATGACCGTGAGCGTGGAGCGCGACCCGACGGGCACGCCCGAGGCCGATGCGGCCCTGGCGGCCGAGATCGAGCGGCGCATCCAGAGCCAGATCCTGGTTTCCGCCGAGGTGAAGGTGGTGGGGTACGGGGAGCTGCCCCGGAGCGAGAGGAAGTCCAAGCGGATCTACGACGAGCGGCAGGCTTGAGAGGAATGCCGGGCGCCGCCCCCCTCCGGGCCTCCCCCGGGTACGACCCCGCGGTCTCCCTAGCCGACGGCCAGCTCGAAGGGCTGCGGTGGACCGTGCGCCACGCGTACGCGGGGAGCGACTTCTACCGCAGGAAGCTCGAGGGCGCCCGGGTGCGGCCCGAGGACATCCGCTCCCTGGACGACCTCCAGCGCCTGCCCTTCACCACGGCCCACGACCTGGATGCGGGCTATCCCCTGCCGCTTCGCTGCGTGCCCCGGGAGGACCTGGTGCGGGTGCACTCCTCCTCGGGCACCACGGGCAAGCGAAAGATCCTGTGCTATACCTCCCGGGACCTGGAAGAGTGGACCCGCCACTTTGCCCGGTGCCTGGAGATGGCGGGGGTGGGGCGGGGGGACACGGCCCAGATCGCCGTAGGCTACGGCCTGTGGACCGCGGGGTCGGGCTTCCAGGCCGCGTGCGAGGCCGTGGGCGCGCTGGCAATCCCCGTGGGCCCGGGCAACGTGGACATGCAGTGCCGGCTCCTGGTGGATTTGGAAACCACCGTGTTGTGCTGTACCCCGAGCATGGCGCTCCTGCTCGCCGAGGAGGTCGACCGCCGCAACCTGAGGAAGCGGCTCCGGGTGCGCACGGTGATCCAGGGCGGCGAGCGATGCGGCGAGCTTACCCGCCGACGCATCCAGGCCCTCCTGGGAGCCGAGCACGTCCACGACCTGACCGGGTTTACCGAGCTCTCCGGCCCCGGGGCGGGAATCGAGTGCCGCGAGCACCGGGGCATCCACTACTGGTCCGACTGGTACCTGCTGGAGGTTCTCCACCCCGAGACGCTGCGGCCGGTGCCCGAGGGAGAGCTGGGCGAGATGGTGGTGACGACGCTGGCCAAGGAAGCCTCGCCGCTCATCCGCTATCGCACCCGGGACCTGACCCGGCTCCTGCCCGGGCCTTGCCCCTGCGGGTCGGCCTACCCCCGGCACGACCGGGTGCTGGGCCGGGACGACGACCTCTTCGTCTATCGGGCCGTGAGCATCTACCCGAGCCAGATCGAGGAGATCATCTCCGAAAGCCCCGGGGTCTCGAGCGAGTACCAGATCGTGCTGGAGCGGCGCTACGGCAAGGACCTCATGAACGTTCGGGTGGAGCGCGACCCTGCGGGCAGCCCCCTCAAGGACGAGGCGGTCGAGGCCGAGATCGAGCGCCGGATCAAGAACCAGGTCATGGTCTCGGCCGAAGTGGAGGTGGTGGACTACGCCACCCTTCCGCGAAGCGCCGGGCGCGCCCAGCGGGTGTTCGACCGGAGGTGACCCATCTCTCCCTCTCCCCCGCGGGGGGAGGGGCGGGGTGAGGGGGCGTTCTCCGAACGCCGCCCCCACTCCTCACCCTAGCCCTCTCCCCGCAGGGGGGAGGGGGAACTGCGAAGGATTTGGCATGCACGCCTTCGAGTACCTGCGCCCCGAGACCCTGGAAGAAGCCCTGGCGTTCCTCGCGGGCCGAGAGGGGGCCGTGCCCGTGGCCGGCGCCACGGACGTGTGGGTGGGCATCCAGGGGAAGAAGATCGCCCCTTCCGCCCTGGTTTCCCTGCGGCGCATCCCAGGCCTGGCGGGGATTCGGGAGGAAGGGGGCGCCGTGACCCTGGGTGCTGCGACGACCCACGCCGCGGTGGAGGACTCGGCCCTCCTCCGGGAGCGCCTGCCGGCCCTCCACCGGGCGTGCTCGGCGGTGGGCTCGCGCCAGGTGCGAAACGTGGGCACGGTTGGCGGGAACCTCTGCAACGCCGCGCCGTCGGCCGACAGCGCGGTGCCGCTGCTCCTCTACGACGCCGTGTGCGTGGCCCGGGGGCCCGGGGGGGAGCGGGCGATCCCGGTCGCGGAGTTCTTCCTGGCCCCGGGCAAGAACGCCCTGGATCCCGGGGAGATCCTCGTCCACATCCGGGTGCCGGCGCCCACACCCTCGGGGCGCACCTACGCCGACTACTGGAAGCTCACCCGCCGGAAGGCCGTGGAGCTCCCCATTCTCGGGGTGGGGGTGCGGGTCAGTCTGGACGGCGACGGGGTAGTTCGCCAGGCCCGGGTCGCCCTGGGGGTGGCGGGGCCCACTCCCCTGCGGGCCCGAGCCGCGGAGGCTGCCCTGGAGGGACGGCCCCTCACCCGGGAGACCGCCGCCGCGGCCGCCGAGGCTGCGGCCCAGGAAGCCCAGGTCCGCGACTCCTGGCGGGGCAAGGCCTGGTACCGCCGCCAGATGATCCGGGTGCTGGTGCCGAGGGTTCTGGAGCGGGCGGGTGCGCTGGAGGGGGAAGTCTAGAACCCCGGTATCGCTATCGGTATCGACGCCGGCCCCGATGTCGATACCGATTCCGACGGGCTGAAGGGCTGGAACGTCTGTCTCACGCTTCACGTCTCACGCTTCACGATCCTAGAGGTCCAAACCATGGAAGAAGTCGTCCGATTCACGGTCAACGGCGAGGCGGTCTCGGTGCGGGCGGGGGCCGGGTGGAACCTGCTCCGGGTGCTCCGGGAGGGGCTGGGGCTCACCGGCGCCAAGGAAGGGTGCGGCGCGGGGGAGTGCGGCGCGTGCACCGTACTGGTGGACGGGGCGGCGGTGAACGCGTGCCTGTTTCCGGCCCCGGAGGCGGAGGGCCGCAGCGTGGTCACCATCGAGGGCCTGGCGGCACGGGAAGAGGCGGGCGGGGTGGGGCGGCTCCACCCCATCCAGCAGGCCTTCGTGGACCACGGGGCGGTGCAGTGCGGGTTCTGCACGCCGGGCATGGTGCTCTCGGCCAAGGCGCTCCTCGACCGGTCCCCCGAGCCCGACGAGGCTGAGATCCGGACCGCGCTCGCCGGCAACATCTGCCGGTGTACCGGCTACACCCAGATCCTCGAGGCGGTGCGGGCCGCCGCCCAGGCCCGCCGGGAGGTGCCCCGTGGCTGACCTGTGCGCCGTCGGCAAGGCCATCCCCAAGGCGGACGCCGGCGAGAAGGTCGTCGGCCGCTCGGTGTACGTCCACGACCTGGTGCTCCCCGGCATGCTCCACGGCCGCATCCTCTACTCCGAGCGGGTGAGCGCCCGCATCGTGGCCGTCGACACCGCCGAGGCGGAGAAGGTTCCCGGGGTTCGGGCCGTGATCACGGCCGAGAACACCCCGGAGATCCGCTTCGGGTTCCTCAAGGACAACACGGCCCTCAAGAAGGGGCGGGTGCGCCAGTACCGGGACGAGGTCGCGGCGGTGGCGGCCACCACCCCGGAGGCGGCGGCCGAGGCCCTGGCACGGATCCGGGTCACCTACGAGGACCTGCCCGCGGTCTTCGACCCGGAGGCCGCCCTGGCGGAGGGCGCGCCCCGGCTCCACGACGCGGACGCCAAGGGCAAGCCCGTGAAGGACAACCGCCTTCGCCTGCCGTGGAAGGTGGAGGCCGGCGACGTGGCCGCGGGGGAGGCGGCGTCGGCCTTCGTGGCGGAGGGGGAGTACGAAGCGGGGTGGGTGACCCACTGCTGCATGGGCACCTCCGGGTGCGTGGCGAGCTTCGACACCCGGGACAACCTCACCGTCCACTCCAACACCCAGATCCCGAGCCTCGCGAAAAACGACTTCCAGGAGGCCCTCAAGGCCATGGGGGTGAAGGGCCGGGTGCGGGTGGTGAACACCGCCGTGGGGGGCGGCTTCGGCTCCAAGCTCGACACCTACGCCTACGAGTACATCGCGATCCTCCTGGCGCACCGGACCCGGAAGCCCGTGAAGATCGTCTTCGGCCGGGAGGAGGAGTTCGTCGCCACCTCGCCGCGACAGCCCACCCGCATCCGCATCCGCCAGGGGTGCGACCGCGAGGGGCGGCTCACCTTCCGCGACATCTCCATGGTGCTCGACAACGGGGCCTACACCTCCTGGGGCGCCACCACCCCCACGGTGATGATGATGCCCTCCACGAGCCTCTACCGGGTGCCCAACGTCCGGTTCCAGGCCACCTGTGTCTACACCAACAACACGTACTCCCAGGCCATGCGGGGCTACGGCACCCCCCAGGTGACGTTTGCCATCGAGGCGAACCTGGACGAACTGGCGGAGACGGCGGGGATCGACCCCTACGAGCTGCGCCTCAAGAACGCCAACCAGGCCGGGGACGTGACCCCCCAGGGGTTCCGGCCCGTCACCTGCGGCCACCGGGAGTGCCTGGAGGAGGTGGCGAAGCGCCTCGACTGGACCGCCGCCCGGGCTCGGCCCAGGTCCACCGGCCGCAAGGCCCGGGGGGTGGGCATGGCGTGCCTCATGCACGTGGGGGGCGGGGCCAAGATCTACAAGTCCGACGGCTGCGGCACCATGATCAAGGTGGACGACCAGGGCCGGGTGGACGTCTTCAGCGGGTCCATGGACATCGGCCAGGGCCTCGACACGGTGCTCCGGCAGATCGTGGCCGAGACCCTGGGGGTGCCGGTGGACTATGTGAACGTGGTGGTGGGCGACACCGACGTCTGCCCCTGGGACGTGGGGGTGCACGCCAGCCGCTCCACCTTCGTGGCGGGCAACTCGGCCCTGGCCGCTGCCCGCACCGTGCGCGACCAGATCCTCTCGTTTGCCGAGGAGGTTCTGGAGGCGCCCAAGGAGATCCTGTCCTTGCGCGACGGCCAGGTCGTCTGCAGCGAGGACGCCTCCAAGAACACCCCGCTGGAGAAGATCCTGCGCAAGGCACACTTCGCCACCAGCGGCAACACCATGTTCCTGGCGGCGGAGTTCTTCGAGCCGGCCACGGACCTCCTGGCGGGGGACTTCAAGGGGAACTTCTCGGCCTCCTACGCCTGGGGCTGCCACGGCGTGGAGGTGGAGGTGGACACGGAGACCGGCCACGTGGAGATCGTCAAGTACGTGGCCGCCCACGACGTGGGCAAAGCCATCAACCCCATGCTCCTCAAGGGGCAGATCTACGGCGCCGGGCTCATGGGCGTGGGCTACGCCCTCACCGAGGAGATGATCTACGAGGAAGGCAGGCTCCTGAACCCCAACTTCCGCGACTACAAGATCCTCACCGCGGCGGACACGATTCCGGTGGAGCCGGTGCTGGTGGAGACCGACGACCCGGCGGGCCCCTTCGGTGCCAAGGGCATCGGCGAGCCGGGCCTCGTGCCCACGGCCCCGGCCATCGCCAACGCCATCTACCACGCCGTGGGCGTGCGCCTGCGCACGCTTCCCATGAAGCCCGAGCGCGTGCTGGCCGCGCTCAGAGAAAAGGCGGGCGAACCGTGAACGGTCGGATCGGACCTATCCGTCTGATCCGTCCGATCGGTCCGAAGCTCCAACCGACGACGGACCACTGACCACGGACACCTCATGCGCCTGCACTCGAGCCTCACCGACCTTCGCATCCTCGTCCGGGGCGCCGGCGAGATGGCCTCGGGCATCGCCCACCGGCTCTTGCGGAGCCACCTCAAGGTGGCCCTGACCGAGATCGCCCACCCCCTGGCCGTGCGCCGCAAGGTGAGCTTCTGTGAGGCGGTGTGGGACGGCGCCGCCGAGGTGGAGGGCGTGCGAAGCCGCCGGGTGGGCTCGGCGCAGCAGTTCGATGCGGTGCTGGCCGCCGGGGAGATCCCCGTGCTGGTGGACCCGGGGCTCGCCTGCCTGGAAGCCTGGCGGCCCCACGCGCTCCTCGACGCAGCCGTGGTCAAGCGAAATCTGGGCACCCACCGGGACATGGCCGAGCTGGTGGTGGGCTTCGGCCCGGGCTTCACCGCCGGGGTGGACGTGGACCTCGTCGTGGAGACCAACCGGGGCCACGACCTGGGGCGGCTCCTCTTCGAGGGGGGCGCCGAGCCCAATACGGGCGTTCCCGGCAGCACCCTGGGTTTCGCGGGGGAGCGGGTGCTGCGGTGTCCCCGGGACGGAGTCTTCGAGGCGCTGGCCGAGATCGGCGACCGGGTGGAGACGGGCCAGGCGGTGGCCCGGGTCGCGGGCGTGGAACTCCGCGCCGAGATCTCCGGCGTGCTCCGCGGCCTTCTGCGCCCCGGGCTCGCCGTCACCCCGGGGCTCAAGGCCGGCGACGTGGATCCCCGGGGCGTGCGGCAGCACTGCTTCACTATCTCGGAAAAGGCCAGGGCCCTGGGGGGAAGCGCCCTGGAGGCCGTGCTCGGGCACTTCAACCGGTGAGGCGCAGGCGCAGAGCCGGGAACGGAAGGAGGTTCGGGACAGGATGACAGGATGACGCAGGATGGGTGCAGAGCCGGGATAGGCGGAGGGGGGCGCGGCCGTCGGCTTCGGCCCTCCCATCCTGTTCATCCTGTCATCCTGTCCAGGAAGTTACCCCGTTTGATTTTCTGTGGTGCCTCGGAGGAGAACGGGTGTATGTCTTGACGTCTCGCCGCCCTCTGCTCGGCGGCCGCAACGATCCACCACCAGACAGGAGGCGTACCATGAAGCTGCCCAGCATCCTCTCGCTCCTCGGGGCCGGCCTCGCCGTGGGCCTGCTCGCCACCGGCGCCCTTGCCTCGGACAAGATCAGCCTCACCTATGCCAACTTTCCCCCGGCACCGACCTTCCCGTCCGTGCAGATGGAGAAGTGGCGCGAGACCGTGGAGGCGCGCACCGGGGGCAAGGTCGCGGTCAAGACCTTCCCGGGCTCCACCCTCCTGGACGCCAAGGGCATGATGGACGGGGTCATCGACGGGGTCGCGGACATCGGGTGCCTGGCCTTTCCCTACCAGCCGGGGCGGTTCGAGCTCCTGGAGGGAGTGGACCTGCCGGTGGGGTTCACCAGCTCCAAGGTGGCCAACGCGGTCCTCTGGGACCTTTACGTGAAGTACCAGCCCAAGTCCCTGGAGAAGGTGAAGATCCTCGCCCTCTTTACTGCGCCGCCGGCCCAGGTCATGTCGAAGACTCCCATCCGCGCCCTGGCGGACCTCAAGGGCTACGAGCTTCGGGCCACCGGCGCCGGGGTCAAGCCCCTCCAGCTCCTGGGCGCGACCCCCGTGGCCATGCCCCAGTCCGAGACCCCCGAGGCGCTGCAAAAGGGGATCGTGAAGGGCGTCTTCTCGTCGCTGGACGTGCTCAAGGACTTCAACTTCGCGGAGATGCTGCGCTACGCCACCATCACCGACATGCAGACCACGTCCTTCGGGGTGGTGATGAACCGGAAGAAGTGGGATGCGCTCCCCGATGACGTGAAGAAGGTCTTCGACGACGCGGCCCGGGAGCACTCCCTGTGGGTGGGCGAGTACGTGGACAACCACGGCCGGGATTCGGTGCAGTGGTCGGTGGAGAAGTACGGCCTCGAGGTGATCCGGCTCGCTCCCGAGGAGTACCAGAAGGTCCACGAGACCATGAAGCCGGTCATCGACGAGTGGGTGGCGGGCCTGGCGGCCAAGGGCTTCCCGGCCCGGGAGTTCGTGGGCGATCTCTTCGTGCTCAAGGGCAAGTACGAGGCGGAGCTCGGCAAGTAGGGTGCGGGCCGGGGCGCCCCCCCTCAGAGGGAGGGGGGCGCCCGGTCCCCTTTCTCACGAGGCGGCGCCTCAGACCATCGGGGATTGGGCGGGCAGGAGGGCACGAAACCCTCGAACCACGAAGGCACCAAGACACAAAGGAGATCGCGAAAAGGAGACGTGTGCATTCCTCGTGTCTCTGTGTCTTGGTGGTTCAAACATTGCCTGTGGGGGGCTCCCTCCACCCAAAAGGCCGCGTAGGGTGCGGGCTCCGGTCCGGTGGGGTTCGGTGAGAAACTTGACGCATTACTCAATATTTCGGGACCTCAGCGCCTAGTGGGCGGAGGACGTTCCATGGCCTGGCTGCGGCGAGCCTCGCGGCTCGTCAACCGGTGGATGCTGCGCGCGGCCTCGGCGACCCTGCTCGTCACCATGGGCATCGCGGTGGCCAACATGGTGCTCCGGCCGCTGGGCCGGCCGGTGCAGGGTTCCTTCGAGCTCATGGGGTTCGGAGGGGCGCTGATCGCCGCCTTTGCCCTGGGTTACACCCAGGAGCGCCGCAACCACATCTCGGTCGACATCGTGTTCGAGCGGTTCGGACCCCGCCTCCAGGGGGCCCTGGGCGGGGTGTCCCACCTGGTCTGCGCGGCGTTCTTCGGTCTCGCCGGGTACCGTATCGGGCGTCTCGGCCTCGACCTCATGGGTACCGGCGAGGTCTCGGAGACCCTCCGGGTGGCTTTTCATCCCATCGTCTTCTGCGTGGCCCTGGGGCTCTGGGGGCTGTGCTTCGGCCTGGTCCTCGACGGGATCGGAGCGCTGCGCGGGGAGCGGGAGGAGGGTTGATGGACCCGGTGTCAGTGGGCCTCGCGGGCATCGCGGCGCTGATGGCCGTGATCTTCCTCTTTCGCATGCCCGTGGGCTTTGCCATGGCCCTGGTGGGGTACCTGGGGTTTGCGGTGGTGGTCAACCCCAGGGCCGCCCTGAACATGGCCGGCAGCTCCCTGTGGCAGACGTTTTCGTCCTACGGGCTCACGGTCATCCCGTTGTTCATCCTCATGGGCAATATCTGCTTTGCTGCCGGCCTGAGCGAGCGGATCTACCGGGCGGCCTACACGTGGCTGGGGCACATCCGCGGGGGGGTGGCCATGGCCACGGTGATGGCCTGTGCGGGCTTTGCTGCGATCTGCGGCTCCAACGCCGCGACCGCGGCCACCATGAGCACGGTGGCCCTGCCCGAGATGCGCCGCTTCGGGTACGACAACGCCCTGAGCACGGGTTCGGTGGCGTGCGGGGCCACCCTGGGGGTCGTCATCCCTCCGAGCGTCGTACTGATCCTCATCGGTCTCTCCACCGGGGACTCGATCGCCCGTCTGTTCTTCGCAGCGTTCATCCCGGGGCTGATCCTCACCGGCCTGTTTGTCGCGACGGTGTGGGTCGTGTGCCGCATCCAGCCCGGCGCGGGCCCCCGGGGCCCGAGGACGAGCTGGAAGGAGAAGCTCGCAAGCCTCCCCGGCTCCGTGGAGATGCTGCTCCTGTTTGCCCTGATCATGGGGGGGCTCTTCGCGGGCTGGTTCACGCCCACCGAGGCGGGGGCCGCCGCGGCCTTCTTCGCCCTCGTCATCAGCCTCGCCGGCCGCCACCTGACGTGGAAGAAATTCCTCGGGGCGGTGGACGACAGCATCCGCATGTCGTGCATGATCCTCGTCATCGTGGCGGGGGCGGTAATCTTCGGACGCTTCCTCACCATCACCCGCATCCCCTTCGAAGCGGCCGAGTGGATTACCGGCCTGCCCATTCACCGCGGGGTGATCCTCGTCCTGATGCTCCTGATCTTCGCCGTGGGCGGGGCGATCATGGACGCCCTGGGGCTCCTTATGATCATGCTCCCGATCTTCTACCCGGTGGCCGTGAAGCTCGGGTACGACCCCCTGTGGTTTTCGGTGGTCATCACGGTGGTCACCACCATGGGGGCCGTCACCCCCCCGGTGGGAGTCAACGCCTTCGTAGTGGCGGCCATGTCGCGGGATGTGCCGATGACCACCGTTTTTCGGGGAGTGTCGTACTTCCTGTTCTCGTTCGCCGCCTGCATCGGGATCATGATGGCGTTTCCCGCCACGGCCACGTTCCTCCCGGCGCTGCTGCGCTGAGGAAGTCTCCGGTCGGAATCGGGATCGGGATCGGAATCGAAATCGGACTGGGCTCCGATAGCGATACCGATTCCGAGGTTGGGGCGCACCCCTTCCCCTCACCGCCGCTGCGGCTGTCGGCCCTCCAGGGAGGCGACCCGGTCGATCCAGGCGTCGGTCAGGGGGATTTTGCGGTCGGCGGCGTAGTCGTAGAGCACCTGGGTGCTGCGGGCGCGGGCCACGGGGCGGCCGCCCTCGGCCCGGGCCTCGTACGCGAACTCGAAGCTCGTGCGGCCCACCGATGGGATCCGGATGCCCACCTCCACCTCCGCTCCGTAGCGGGTGGGGGCGAGGAAGTCGCACTGGATCGAAGCGACGATGAAGTTGATGTCCTGGATGGTGCGGGCCTGGAAGGCCGCCTCCCAGTAGCGGGCCCGGGCGATCTCCAGGTAGGTGAAGTACACGGCGTTGTTCACGTGCCCCATCGCGTCGACGTCGCGCCAGCGGACCTCGATCCGGGCGGTGACGGGGTATCCCTCCATCGGTCCTGCCTCCTCAGGGTGTTCCCTTCCACGAGCCGTCGCTTTCGCCCGAGGATTCTCGCCCACCGGGTCGCCCGGGGGGCGGGCGCCGGCCGACGGGGCCGGGTGTGCCGCGAAGTCACCCGCGCAGGGCGGCTCCCATCTCCCGCGCCCGGGCCATGAGCTCGGGCCGTTGGGTCGCGTCCTGGGCGCCCTCCAGGCCGGCCCCCACGAGGGTCGTCGCCCGCAGCCCGTAGGCGGTGAGCACCTTCTCCAAGCTCTCCCGGGTCCAGGCGTAGGCTCCCGGGTCGGGGTGGCCCTGGGTGAGGATGAGCAGGGCGGGGCGCCCCTCCCGCATCCGCAGCGCCCGGTTGCCGTCGCGAAAGCCATACCAGCGATCGAGGTACGACTTGAACAGCCCCGAGGGGTAGCCATAGTAGATGGGGGCCGCGAGCACGAGGGCGTCGGCTCGCCCCGTGGCCTCGAGGACCGGGGTGAGGTCGTCGAGCAGCACGCAGGCATCGGCGGACTCCCGGCAGGCGCGGCACCCGATGCAGCCGCGGAAGGAGAGGTCCGCCAGGGTGAGGGCTTCTGTCGCCTTGCTGCCGCCCGCGCCGTATCCGGCGAGGGCCTCGGCGAGAAGTCGGGCGGAGTTGGCGTCTCTTCTGCCGCTCCCGGCGACGGCGAGGACCATGGGAGCCTTTCGTGTCTCGAAGGAGAGGGGAGGGCGAAGCGCTCTGGGTGGACCGCGTCAGCCCAGGGGCTCGGCCAGGCCGATCTGGACCCCCTTGACCGCTGCCTGGGTGCGGTTCTTCACGTCGAGCTTCTCGAAGAGGCTCACGAGCTCCTTCTTCACGGTCTGCTCGGAGACGCAGAGATCCTCTGCGATCTCGGCGTTGTTCAACCCCTGCACCAGGAGCTTGAGCACCTGGAGCTCCCGGGACGAGAGACCGTAGCGCCTTCGGTCGGTGGCGGCGTGGAGCTTCTGGTCCGCGAGGAACGGGGAGTGGATCTCCTCTCCCCGGTGCACGGCCTTGATGATGCGAACGAGCTCTGCCAGATCCACGTCCTTGAGGACATATCCGGCGATCCCCGCCTTTACGGCCTTGCCCACCTGCGTGGGGGTGTCGTGGAGGGAGAGCATCAGGACCTTGGCGCCCGGCAGGCGCTCGTGGATCAGCCCCGTGGCGCTGATGCCGTCGAGGTTGGGCATGGCCAGATCCATGAGGATCACGTGGGGCTGGTACTTCTCGGCCAGGACCAGGGCCTCCAGGCCGTCCGACGCCGCGCCCACGACCTCGATCTCCGCGTCCAGGTCCAGGACTTCCTGGAAACACTGGCGCAGGAGACGCTGGTCCTCGGCGATGAGCACGCGGATGCACTTGGTCTGGGTCATGTTTCCCGGCCACGGCGAAGACGAGGGCCGGAGACGGCCCCGAGTGCCGGCGGTTACGGTAGCACAGGCGGGAAAACCAACGCAACGCGTCGCGCGCGGCGCGCATGGCGCACGTTCCGCGGGGGCTTATCGCACCTGGCCCTCGGCCCGGAGGGCGGCTTCCACGTCGGGCCAGAGCCCCTGCCCCGGTCCGTCGAGGTACGCCCGCAGGCGGTCCACCCGGGCCGGGTCGCCGGACAAGGATACGAGCACGGCCGAGCGCACGCGGGCGGCTCGGGGCAACCCCCCCCCCACCGCTGCTTCCAGGGCGTCCCATGCTCGCGCGTCGTCGAAGAGGGCGAGTGCCTCCACCGCCTGGTGGGCACCGGGTTCCGAAGGGGGTGCCTGGGTATACCGTACGAGGGCCTCGAGCCCGGGCTGCCCGAGCTTGTGGAGCGCTCGTCCGGCGAGCCACCCCAGGTGGGGGTCGATCAGGTGCCCCAGCACGTCCGGCGCGGCGGAGGGATCTCCGATCTCTCCCAGGATCCAGAGGGCCGCTGCTCGCCGGCCTACGCTCTCGTCACGCAGATGCTCGCGCAGGGCGGGGATCACCGCCGGGCCCAGCCTCACGAGGATCTGGGTTCGCAGGCTCATGGTGGGGTCGTTGGGGCGGGCGGAGAAGAAGAGGTCGGGATTCTCGCCGCCCACCTTCTCCAAGGCGAGGGTCGCGAACCAGCGCAGGTCGTCGTCGCGAAGAGCGTCGAGCAGGGCCTCCACGGCCCGGCCCGTTCCAGAGGTGATGAGACCGGCTGCGGCCGCAATCCGAATCCGGCGCTGGGGGTGGCGCAAGAGCTCGATCATGACCGCTTCGCCCTCCGGGCTCCCGATCTCCCGCAGGGCGTTGAGACACGCCAGCTTTTCGTCCTCCCCGCCGGTGCGGGCGCGCTCGATCAGCGTCTCGACGGCCCGGGGCCCGTACCGCACCAGGGCGGCGCGCGCCGAGTCGGCCACCTCCGGCGATTCGTCCGCGAGCCTCAGGCTCAGGGCGATGACGATGCCCTGGGGCTCCGAGACTGCGGTGCCGAGCTCACCCAGTGCGTAGGCCGCATTGCGGCGGACCCGGGGGTCGGGGTCTCCGAGGGTCCGGAGCAGCGGGTCCACCGCCCGCAGGTCCCCCAGGCCCCCGAGGAGGTAGGCCGCCTCCCGCCGCACTCGGGGGTCGTCGCTCAGGAGGCTCTGGAGCACCGGCTCCACGCTCTTCCTGCCGTAACGCAGGAGGCTCTCGACGATGAAGCTCTCGAGCCCCTTGCCCTCCCGGGTCAGCCGCGAGAGCACCGCCTCCACGGCGCGAGGCCCGCCGATCTGGAGGAGCGCCGTTACGGCGTGCATCCGCACCTTGTCTCGCCGGTCGTCCAGGTATCGAACGAGGGTGGGAACCGCCCTGCGGTCCTGGATCTCCCCCAGGAGGTAGAGGCAGTCCACGACCGTGGCCTCGGTGGCGTTGTCCAGGAGCTCGATCATGGGTCCCACCGCCTGGGAGCCCATGGCCACCAGGGCTCCTCCCACGAGCCAGTTGTTGCGCGTGTGGCGCATTTCCGAGACCAGGCGCGGGACGACGGGGGGGCCCATGGAGGCGAGCATCTCCATGGCTTCCAGGGCCGCGGGGAGGTCGTCTCCCCCCATCACGGCGAGGAGAGCCTGCACTCGCCCGGCTTCGGTGGGGGCGGCGAGGGCGTCGGTTACTGCCGGCGATCCCGACGGCGACCGGCGGGGCAGGGTTCGCACGGCGGCCTCGGCCCCCCCGGAGACCCACAGGAGAGACACGTCAGGGCCCGCCAGGCACAGCCCGGCGAGCCCTGCGAGGAGCAGCGGTAGGAGGTCTCGTCTCACCGCTTGCAGGCGGGATCGGCCAGCAGTTCGTCGAGCACGAAGGGTACCTCGCTGACGCCGTCGGCGTAGTCACCCACGTGGGAGTACCGGATCCGTCCCTGGCAGTCGATGATGACCTTCAGGGGAATGGGGCCCGACAGGCCATACACCCGGGTGGCAACCTCGTACTCGGTGTCGAGGAGGATCGGGTAGCTCAGCTTGTGCTGGTCCTTGAGGGCCTGGATCTTTCGGCGGTCCTTGTCGTCGCCTCGGCTCAGGGTAATGGCCAGGAGCTCGTAGCCCTTGTTCTTGTACTCCTCGTACTCCCGCACCAGACGGGGCATCTCGACCTTGCAGATGTCGCACCAGGTGGCCCAGAACTCGAGCATCACGACCTTCCTGCCCAGGTACTGGGAGAGGGTCACCTGCTGGCCCGTCGTGAACTCCTCCAGGGAGAAGTCCGGAGCCCGGTCCCCGATCTTGAGCTTCATCGCGGTGTCCTGCGCGGTCGCCGAGCCCATCCACCCGGCCACTCCCAGGAGGGCAGCCCCGACGATGGCTCCCAGCTTAGCGCACGTGCTGCTCCTCATGTCCCGCTCCTTTGTTCGCCGCTCGGCAGTCTCTTCGTCGCCCCGGTCCCCGCTCAATGTCTCACCTCCACCGGCCGGCGCCACTGCTCGACGAGCCTCTGTGCCCATTCGAGGCCCTTGTCGGCGTGGCACTTGCCGCAGCGGTTCTCGATGCGTCGATCGTAGCAGTTGTCGGGGTGCAACAGGAAGTATCCGGGCGTGTGAATGTCGAGACGCTCGGTGTTCATGATCTCCGGAGTCTGCGGTACGTGGCAGTCGAGGCAGAGGATCTGGGCGGAATCCGGATGGCGCGAGTGCTCGGCGTACCGGTCCTTGAAGTCGTGGCAGCCCAGGCACAGCCCCATGGCCCCTGCGGCCTCGGGCCGCCTCTCCTCGCTCGCGTCGTAGATACCGCAGACCTCGCACCGCACCTTGGTGTTCGATTCCCGGTCGCTCTTCCACTTGGAGAACTCGCGCAGGATCGCCTGGCTGTTGGTCTCTCCCTCCGGCACTTCCATTGGACGATAGTAGAGCCCCAGGTCCTCGCCCGGCACGTACCCCACCGGAAAGTAGTATTCTCCCGAGTTGTCCTGTCCGCGCACGTGGCAGGCGGCGCAAACCATGTCGCGGCGGTCTTCGGACAGCTTTGCCGGGTTGACGATGGGCTTCTTCCCGCCGCTGGCCGCGTGATTCCATCCCGGACCGTGGCAGGCCTCGCACCCCACGCGGTTCTCCGCGGTGGGGACGTTCGCCCGCGGGTCGTAGGCCGTGACGTGGCACCCCTTGCAGAACTTCGAGTAGGGCTTCTTGCGCCAGGACCACACGTTGTAGGGGCGCCAGGTCTGGGACTGGACGCTCCACAGCTTCGGGAGCACGTAGTAATCGTCGTCGATCTTCTTCATGTAACGCTGGTCCCAGTGTCCCCCGATCGTGAACTCCACGTCGTCGAGGGTGAACCCGAGCCCGGGGACCGAGAAGTCGCCGAGGACGACGGACGGGTTCTGCTTGGCGTCCTGGACCACGGTGGCGTGGAAGGTCTGCTTCCAGCCCTCGTACTTCTCGGCGTGGCACGGGCCGCACCGGTCGCTGCCCGCGTACCCCGGGGGGTCGAAGGCGTCTCCCGACGCCGAGCCCACAGCGGCCACGAGCGTCCACAGACAGAGGACGGCAGTTGCCTTCCCCACGATCTCACCTCCCGAGCAGGGCTTCGATTTCGGCCTCGATGGCGCCTGCCAGCTCCGGCTTGTAGCCGGTGTGAACGGCCCGTACGACCCCGGTGCGGTCGATGAGGACCGTTACCGGAATCAGCCACTGGGTGTAGTGTCTCGCAATGGTCAGGTTGGGGTCCAGCACGTGCGGGTACGCGGGCTCTATCTTCCGCGCCACCAGGGCCTCGGTGAGCTGGGCCGGGCTCGCCCGATCCGTATTGACGCCGATCACCTGGAGCCCCCGGCCTCGATAGCGGGACTGCAAGTCCACCAGGAACTCCATCTCGGCCAGACACGGGGCGCATCGGATACCCCAGAACTGGAGGAGCACCACCTTCTTGCCCACCAACGAAGACAGGCGCACGGTGCCGCCCATGAGCTCGGGGGCGGTGAAGTCGAAGTAGGGTCGCCCCACCTCGACCTTGCCCTCCTCCAGGGGGACGACCGTCTCCAGCTGCCAGACCTCGCCCTGGGGCCGCACCGTGGTGCAGCCCACGCCCAGCCAGAGGGCTGCAAGCAGCAGCAGAAGTCGGCCCCCGGAACCCCGCGCAGGGTCACTGGACAAGCAGCTTCTCCAGCACCTTCACGTAATGGATCTCGTCCCCGTCTTCGTACCCCTCGTGGCGGAACTGCACCACCCCCTGGCGGTCGATCATCACGTTGAGGGGAGCGCCCAGGAGCCCGTAGGCATCGATGACCGCGAAGTCGGTGTCCGGCGCCATGGGGAAGGTGACCCCCGCCGCCTTGAGATCGTCGCGGGTCTCGAACTGCTTCGCAATGAAGGCGGCGTCCACCCCGTCGGCATTCAGACCGATGATGAGCAACCCCTTGTCCTTGTAGGTCTGGTAGAGCTTTTCCAGGACCGGGAGCTCCCGCACGCAGGGGCCGCAGCGAAGGCCCCAGAAGTTGAGCCAGACCACCTTCTTCCCCAGGAGCTCCGACAAGTGGAGCGGCCGGCCCTCCAGGTCCTTGAGCTCGAAGCTCGGCGCGGGCTTGCCCACCCATTCTTCGTCTTCCGAGCTCCAGGAAGGGCCCGCGAGGCACAAGGCGGCCAGAGCGATCAGCACCGTGGCGAACCGAGACGTTCGGCAAGACATGACGAGCCTCCCTTGGATGTCGACGCGTGAGATCGTGACAAATCTTACGAAGTCTAGGCAACCCCCCGTTTCCCTGTCAATCGAAGGTCGGCCGATGCCCCCCAAAAAGGGAAGGGAGGGAGGGCGAGAGGGTCGTAAGCCGGGTTCTGTGCCCCCCTGCGGGGGTGGCAGCCATTCCTCTGGGACCTCGATTCCTCGAGGCCTCGAGCGACCTACCCGGGAGCCTGGGGCGGGCAGCCCTCGTAACGCTCCCCTATTTGGTCTTGCTCCGGGTGGGGTTTGCCGAGCCGGCCCGGTCACCCGGGCCGCTGGTGAGCTCTTACCTCACCGTTTCACCCTTGCCGAACCGGAGTCCGGCGGTCTGCTCTCTGTTGCACTTTCCTTCGGGTCACCCCGACTGGACGTTATCCAGCACCCTGCCCTGTGGAGCCCGGACTTTCCTCCCCGCTGACGGGGCGGCTGCCCGCCCTCTCTCCCTGCCTCCCTTCCTAACTTCGTTCCCGCTAATGCACTGGCGGGCACATACTTCGCCCCGGCCGCCGGGTTGCGCCCCCCCACCGGCCCCTGCCGCTTCACTCTTCGGCCCGGACCTTCGGAGGGATGAGGATGCGGTGGCAGTTGGGGCACTGGATCACCTTGGTGCGCCGCATGATCTCAAGGTACATCTGGGGCGGCAGGCGCATGAAGCACGCGGTGCAGGCCTCGTTCTTGGCGGGCACCACCGCCAGTCCCCCCCGGCGGGAGCGGATGAGGCGGTAGCGGTCCACGGCCTCCCGGGGAAGGCTCTTGAGGATCGACGACTCCTGGCCCTTGCACTCGGCCACGGCGGCGTCGGTTTCCTCCAGCACCCGGGTCAGTTCCTGCTGCGCGGTGCGCGAGCTCTCGCCCAGAGTCTGGAGCTCGCCCCGCAACCCGGCAATCTCGCTCTCCATCGACTCCAGTTCCTGCATCTCCCGGAGCTGGGCTTCCTCCTGTTCGGTGATGGTGTGCTTGGCCGACGCAATCTCCTGGAGCACCGCCTGATACTCCCGGCTCGTCTTGACGTCGCCCAGGCGCCCTTTCACTCGAGCCATCCGGTCCCGCTCGGCCTTGAGCACCAGCTCGCGCTTGCGGCGCTCCATGTCCACGGCCCGCGCCCGCTCCTCCTTGCCGGCAAGGAGAACCGATGCTTCCTGCAAGGAAGCGTCGGCCTTTTCCTTGGCCTGCACGGCGCCCCGGCGCCTTGCCTCCAGGCGGTCCATTTCGTCGGCTACCTCTTGCAGCTTCTCCAGCTGTCCCAGTACGTCTGCGTCCAACGCTTCCTCCTCGCCGCTCGGGTTACAGCAAAGTCTTCTCGCAACGGGCGCCCCGCGGGCCGCCCGAGATCTCCACGGGGAGGAAGGGGTCGGCTTCCCGAAAGGCGCTCACCTCCAGGCCAACGCCGCTGCGGCCGGCCCAGGATGCGAGATGAGCGACCACGACGTCGATCGCCACCCGTTCGCTCGGGGCGTGGCCCACGTCGAGCAGGGCCAACCCGGCCTGCCGAGCCTCGAGGGCCGCGTGGTACTTGACGTCGCCCGTCACGAGCACCTGAACCCCTGCGGCCACGGCCTGGGGCCAAAGGGAGGTGCCGCTTCCGCCGCACACCCCCACCCGCTCCACCACCGCCCGTGGGTCGCCCACCAGGCGCGCCGAACCTGCCCCGAGAACTTGGGCCACATCGCGCGCCCACTCTCCCAGGGTCCGCGGTGCCGGAAGGACCCCCCAGCGGCCGAGCCCTCCCTCCGAGACGGTCCCTTCCAGCGCGTACACGTCCACCGCCGGTTCTTCGTACGGGTGCTCGCGGCGCACCGCGGCCAGCGCACCCGGCAGCGCGCTGCGGCGCACCACGACTTCCCAGCGGGTCTCGTCCGCCCGCTCTTCCTTCCCGGGCTCGCCCAGGAAGGGCCGGGCCCCCTCCCGTGGCACGAATACCCCCATTCCGCGGCATCCGAAGCCGCAGCCCTCATACTTGCCGATCTTCCCCGCGCCGGCTGCGGCCAGCGCGCGGCGCACCGGGTCCTCGTACCCCAGGGGAATGGTGACCACGAGCTTGTACAGGGTCTCCCCCGAACCGAGGCAGCGCACCTCGCCGAGCCCCAGGCACCGTGCCAGGGCATCGTTGACGCCACCCGGGGCACGGTCCAGGCTCGTGTGGGCGGCGTACACCCCCACGTCGGAGCGGATGAAGTCGGCCAGGAGGCGGGGCAGCGGAGTGGAGAGATCGAGACTGGCAGGGGGTTCGAGCAGCAGGGGGTGGTGGGTGACGAGGAGCTGGGCTCGGCGGCGAAGGGCTTCGGAGAGAGCCTGGGGGGAGGGGTCCAGAGCCACCAGGACCGCGTGGACCGGCGCCCGGGGATCGCCCACCTGGAGCCCGCAGCGGTCCCAGGGTTCCGCGAGCCCTGGCGGGGCGAGTTCCTCCAGGGCTCGGGCCACGTCCTCGATGGTGACAACCATCTAGGAGGCGACCTCTCCGCGTTGTGGTTCTCCGGTCTCGAGCATGGGTACGCAGCAAACACCGCACAGGAGGTGGGCGGGGATGGTGGGCCCACCTGGATTCGAACCAGGGACCGACCGGTTATGAGCCGGCAGCTCTCACCAGCTGAGCTATGGGCCCCGATCAAGGGCTGCTGATTATCTACCCCGTCCATGGGCGTGTCAATATCCTGCCCGCGTCCGGTCTGGGCCGTCGTCGTGCGTCCGCTGCACGCCGAACCGTGCAGGTTGCGCGTCGTTGGTGGGGAGCAGGCGCACGCATCGTGTCGCGAATCGTCCGTGGCGGGTCCCGGTTGGAAGGTGAAGGGCGACCCCCCGTGGGGCCGCCCTCCCCGAGCCAACGGCTGACGCCGCTCCTGCTCACTCCTTGTGGCAATCGCTGCACTTGAGCTTGGTGCCGGCGTCGGGCGCCAGGTGGCAGCCCCAACACTTGCCCACGTCTTTGCCGTGGAAGGCGTCGCGGATCTTGAGGACGTCTCCTTCCCCTTCCAGGGTGTGGCACGAGCCGCACCGGAACGTGCCCTCGGCCTCGTTGTGGTGACACTGGACGCAGGTGAACCCCTCGCCCGCGTGCTGGCTGTGGTCGAAGACCACCGGGGCCTTCTTGCCGAAGTTGGTTACCGGAGCGGGCTCCGGGGGCGGGCTCGCCGCCCATGCGGCGGCGGCAAGGGCTGCGGCGATGAGGGCGGTTGCGAGGATGCGTCGGTTCATGGTCTGCCTCCTTGGTGGAAAACCGGGGCGGCCGATTCCGCCCTCTGCCCCCTCTATACGGCCCGCGCGCCGCGTTCGCTAGCCGCATCGGGGGGCATACGGCCTTGTGCCGGGCCGCGTCGGGGCCGTGTCGGATCTGTCCCGGGCCCGTGCCGGGTCGCCCGAGCCCCGTGGAGAATCGGGCGCGGCGCCCGGGGGTGACTTCGGCGCGGGAGTCTGCTAGGTTTCCGATCTCTTGCGGCACGGCCGATGACGCACGGACCAAGGGGAGCCATGACCCTGTTGCTTCGCAAACCGCCCACGGTGCGGCTCGACGGTGAGAAAGTGCGCCTCCTCAGGGAGTCGAAAGGGCTCACCCAGCTCTACGTGGCCGAGGTGGCCCGTGTGAGCGTGGACACCGTGAGCCGCTGGGAGAACAACCGCACCCCCGCCGTAAAGCGCGAGAACGCCCAAGCCTTGGCCGACGCCCTGGAAGTGGACCTGGATTCAATTCTCCAGGAGGAGCCTGCCGCGCCGGAAGGCGCTTCCGCAGCCCCGGCGGCTCCCGAGGCTCAGGAAGAAGGGGAGGGGCGTCCTCGACCCCGTCTCTGGCCCTGGGTAGGCGGGGTGGCGGTCCTCGTCCTCCTGGGGCTCTGGACGCTCTGGCGCGCTGCGGGACCGGCGCCCTTCGTGGTGGAGGGCCAGCGCCGGCTTCCTCTCTACACGCCCCCGGGAACCGAGGTTCCCGTAGTGGTTCACCTGCGTGCGGTCTCGGGGGTTGGGCAAAGGGTGATCCTGCGGGAGACCCTGCCGCCGGGGTGGGCGCTCTTGGGGGCGGAGCCTTCCCCCGACCAGGGGCCGGCCCCGGACGGAACGATCAAGTGGATTCTCACCCTGGAGGATGGTGGAGGTCGGGTCGCCTACCTGGTCCGAGCCCCGCCCGGAGGGACGGAGGGATCGGCGCACCGGTTTTTCGGGGAGGTAGTGACCCCCGGGGCGGATGACGGGAGCAGCGCCGTGCGGGGCGAGGGCCGGATCGACCTCGAGTTCGTACACTGGGCCGATCACAACGCCGATTTCCAGATCAGCGACGCCGAGGTGCTCGACGCCCTGGAACGTCTGGAGGGCGCCCACGGGCTGGGGCTCGACCCGGCGGACCTGCGGGCGCTGTGGGGGGCGCGGGACTACGAGTGGGATCGGACCCGCGGGGGATTCCGGCCCCTGGAGTGACGGACGAGGTGAGGGGCAACCCCATTGCCGAGGGACGGCGGGGAGTTCTCCCCCCTCGCCCTCGCAATCCAAATCGAAGTCGGTTTCGACCCCGACCCCGATCCCGATTGCGATACCGATACCGATTTCGAACGAGAGAGGGACAGGCAGAGCAACGTCCGTTGCCCGTTCGGCAAAGCGCTCTGCCGCTAGAACGCGAAGCGCAGGGTTCCCAGGGGGCCGGTGAGCACCAGGGTGGGCGGCAGGTCCGCCCGGGTGCCGTCGAGGATGGGGAAGAGCAGGGAGTACTCCCGGGTCCAGCGGGTGACGTAAGGGTGCTCCACGGCGCTCTTGTCGGACTTGGGAAGGTAGATGACCCGGACCGGCTCGGAGCGCTCGCCCCCGGGCAGGGTCAGGTAGACCCGCCATAGGGTGTGGGCCGATTCCAGGTCGTTCCAGTCCTTCTTGGGGGTGTAAAGGGCCAGGTGGAACTCCCTCACCCTCCGGCCGGCCCGCTCTTCCTCGAGCCGCAAGGTGCGGGCGGCGTCCCCCTCGAGGCGGTACGCCGCGATGCTCGTTTCGGCGAGGGCGGACCGGAGCTGGGGTGACTTCCACGTGGCCCAGCCTTTGGCCACCGTGTCGAGGGCGTCGTAGAGCTCGGCGCTGCGGGTGTGGCGGGGGAGCAGGGCGCCGTAGGCCGTTGCGGGCGAGGCAAAGCCCCGGGTGACCCGGATGTCTTCGGGGCCGTACGCGCACCCGGCGCCGGCCAGAAGTGCCGCCGCGACGAGGAACGCCGGGAAACGCCCTCTCGGCCGGGTCATGCGTCTTCCTCCGCGTCCCGCCTCCCCCGGACCTCTGCCTTGGTGAAGAGGGCCTCGAAGCGGTACCCCCGGCCCTCCAGGGCCTCCCGGCCGCCCTCCTGCCGGTCCACCAGGGCCAGGACGCCGAGCACCCGGTAGCCCTCGGACTCCACCCGCTCGACCGCCTGGAGGCTCGACCCCCCCGTGGTCACCACGTCTTCGAGCACCACCACCCGGGCGCCCGGGGCGAGGTTTTGCTTGCCTTCGATCCAGCTCTGGGTTCCGTGGCCCTTGGGTTCCTTGCGCACGATGAAGGCGGGCAACCCCGCCCCCTGGAGGCCGGAGACGAGGCTCGTCGCGGTGGCCAGTGGGTCGGCCCCCAGGGTGGGGCCCCCCACGGCGTCCACCGCGCCGAAGGTTCCCAGCCGTTCCCAGAAGAGGCGGCCGATCAGGTACGCGCCCCGGGGGTGCAGCGCCGTTTGTTTGCCGTCCACGTAAAAATTGCTTCGGCGCCCCGAGGCCAGGGTCACCGGCCGCTCCTGGTAGGACTTCTCCCGGAGGAGCGCCAGGAGCTCTTCCTTCAGTTGGTCGAGTGATGGTTCCACGGCGTTCTCCTTAGAACAACCCCAGCTGCGTCCCCTCGGGGCGGTCGGGGTGGATGGGGTAGTTGCCGGTAAAGCAGGCGTCGCAGTAGACATACGGCCCGTAGTCTGTTGCCCGCTGCAGGCCCTCGCGGCTCAAGTATCCCAGGGTGTCCGCCGTGAGGTAGCGGGCGATCTCCGCCACGGAGTGGCTCGACCCCACCAGTTCCTTGCGTGTGGGGGTGTCGATGCCGAAGTAGCACGGATAGCACGTGGGGGGAGAGGACACGCGCATGTGCACCTCGCGGGCGCCGGCCTCCCGGATCATCTTCACGATCTTGCGGCTCGTGGTGCCGCGCACGATGGAGTCGTCGAGCACCACCACCCGCTTTCCCTGCAAGACGTGGCGCACGGCGTTGAGCTTGAGCTTGACCCCGAAGTGCCGGATCGACTGCTCGGGCTCGATGAAGGTTCGCCCCACGTAGTGGTTGCGGATGAGCCCGAGGGCAAAGGGGATGCCGGACTCCTCCGCGTAGCCGAGGGCCGCGACCATGCCCGAGTCCGGCACGGGCACGACCACGTCGGCCTCGACCGGGTGCTCCCGGGCGAGCTCCCGGCCGAAGGCCTGGCGCACCTGGTAGACGGGCCGGCCGAAGATCACCGAGTCGGGGCGCGCGAAGTAGATGTGTTCGAAGATGCACTGGCGGTGGGGGGCCGGGGCAAAGGGCCGAAAGCTCTGGAGGCCCTTCTCGGCGCTGATCATGAGGATCTCTCCGGGCTCCACCTCCCGGATGTATTCCCCTTCGATGAGGTCCAGGGCACAGGTCTCGGAGACCACCACGAAGGAGTCCTTCACCTTGCCGAGCACCAGGGGCCGGAAGCCGAAGGGGTCGCGCACGGCGATGAGGCGCTTTTCCACCAGGACCACCAGGCTGTAGGCCCCCTGGACCTGGCGCAGGGCGTCCACGAGCCGGTCCAGGAGCTTCTCTTTCTGGCTCCGGGCGTAGAGGTGGGCGATGACCTCGGTGTCGTTGGTGGTGTGGAAGATGCTGCCTCGCCCCTCCAAGCTCCGACGCAGCGCCGGGGCGTTGACCAAGTTGCCGTTGTGGGCGATGGCGATGGGCCCGTGGACGGTGTCGGCGTAGAAGGGCTGGGCGTTCTTGGCCACGCTGGCCCCGGTGGTGGAGTAGCGCACGTGGCCGATGGCGTGGCTGCCGGGGAGCCGGGCGAGGATCTCCTCGTCGAAGATCTCCTGCACGAGCCCCATGCCGATGTGCATGCGCATCGTGACCTCGTCGGAGGTGACGATGCCGGCGCTTTCCTGCCCCCGGTGCTGGAGGGCGTGGAGCCCCAGATACGCGAGGTTGGAGGCCTCCGCGTGGTTGTAGATCCCGAAGACCCCGCACTCGTCGTGCCACCTGTCGAACATGCGCGCTCCCGATGGTTGTCCAGTGACCCGAGGACACGGGGATACCCGCGCCCCAAAGAGAAACGTCTGGCGCGGCTGCGCCTCCGGCCGCCGAGGCATGTCAGCCCCTACCCCCTTACCGAATCGGAATCGCAATCGAAGTCGAGATCGATTTCGAGATCGATTTCGATTTGGACGGTGCATCCAGGTGGCCTGTAATCCCCACCACCTGCTTCCGTGGCGCGGGCGGCCGACGCCCACGCGGTCTGCCTCCGGCTACAGGAGCTCCCTGCGGATGAGCTCCACCGCGTTGCGAAAGAGGGCCAGTCCCTGTCCTTCCTCGGGCAGCTCTTCCCGGGTCCAGCGCGGGTGGTTGGTGCGGTGGAGGAAGGCCTCGGGGTGGGGCATGAGCCCGAAGATGCGCCCCGTGGGGTCGCACAGCCCTGCTACCGCCCCTACGCTCCCGTTGGGGTTCTCGGGGTAGCGCTGGGTGGGCTGGCCGTCGGAGCCGGCGTAGCGCAGAGGTACGAGGGCCTGGGCGCCGACGCGCCGGAGCACGTCGTGTTCTGCGGGCACGAACTTCCCCTCCCCGTGGCGCACCGGGTAGTAGAGGCGGTCGAGCCCCCGGGTGAAGACGCAGGGGCTCGCCGGGTCGACCGCCAGGTGAACCCAGCGGTCCTCGAAGCGGCCCGAATCGTTGTGGGTGAGGCTCGCCGTCTGCTCGGCGTACCGGCCGTCGAGCCCCGGCAGCAGGCCCAGCTTCACCAGGAGCTGGAAGCCGTTGCATACGCCCAGGACGAGCTTGCCGCCGGCGACGAAGCGCAGGAGGTCCTCCAGGAACCGTCGGCGCCCGTCGTCCTGGATCTTCCCGTACTTGAGGCGCACGGCCCCGGCCTTGGCCGAGCCCAGGTCGTCCCCGTCGGAAAAGCCCCCCGGGAAGTTGAGGAAGTGGTAGTCCGCCAGGTGAACCCGGCCCGAGAAGACCTCGGCCAGATGGACGACGTGGGCCTCGGCCCCCGCGAGCCGGCACGCATGAGCCATCTCCCGTTCGCAGTTGACCCCGTTTCCGGTAAGCACCAGGGCCTTGACGGCCTTCATCGCAGTTCCTTTCGCAGAGAACCCGTCGGACGGGTCGGCCCTCTCAAATCCCAGCCAGCGGTTCCTGCCATGCCTTCTTCAGGGCCGCCAGGGGCGCGCGCACCACCTCGCCGCCGCCCAGCCCCGCGAGCACGAGGACGGGCTCGGCGGTCACCTGGCCCACCCTCGCCGCCGCTCTTCCGTCAAAGAGGGCCTCGAAGGCTGGGGTGTGGGCCGGGCGCACGGTCACCACAAAGCGGCTCTGGGACTCGGAGAAGAGGAGCTCGTCGTTCCGGGTCAGCCCTTCGGCGGGGGCGCGGGCCAGGTTTGCGGCGATGCCGAACCCCCCGGCAAAGGCGGTCTCGGCCAGCGCCACCGCGAGCCCGCCGTCGGAGCAGTCGTGGCACGAGGCCACCAGGCCGCGGCGGTGCGCCTCTTCCAGTGCCCGGTAGAGGAGCAGGCTCTCGTCGACCCGCACCTGGGGCACCTGGTTGCCGATGAAGCCCCGGGCGGCCCAATACTCGGAAGCCCCCAGCTCGGGTCGGGTGGTGCCCAGCACGTACACCGCGTCGCCGGGGCGCTTTGCGTCCATGGTGGTGCACCGGCGCACGTCGTCGACCTTGCCGATCACGCTGAACAGCAACGTGGGCGGGATGGAGATCTTCGTCCCCCCGACGTGGTAGTCGTTCTTCATCGAGTCCTTGCCCGAGACGAGCGGCACCCCGTAGGCCACGGTGAGGTCGTAGAGGGCTTCGTTGGCCCGCACGAGCTGGGCGAGCTTGTACTCCCCGTCGGGGGTGCGCTCGCTCTGCACGGGGTCGCACCAGCAGAAGTTGTCGAGCCCCGCCAGGTGCTCCAGGCTGGCGCCCACGCACAGGGCATTGCGCACCGCCTCGTCCACGGCGGCGGCGGCCATCCAGTACGTGTCGACGTCGCTGTACCGGGGGCAGATGCCGTTGGCCGTCACCACGCCGGAAAAACGGTCCAGGAGCGGCCGCACCACCGCTGCATCGGAGGGCCCGTCGTTGGCGACCCCGACGAAGGGCTTCACCACGCTGCCCCCCTGCACCTCGTGGTCGTAGCGCCGCACGATGGATTCCTTGGAACAGACGTTGAGCCGGCCCAGCAGGCCCAGGAGGTCCGGCGTGAGGTCGGCGGGGCAGGGGGACGCGGGTTCTTCGTGGATCGGCTTCTCCCACCGGGCCGCGAGCTCCATGGCAGGGAGCCCGTCGTGGAGGAAGTCCAGGGGCAGGTGGGCAACGGTGTTTCCCCGGTAGCGGGCCTCGAAGGCCCCGCTCGCGGTGAACTCGCCGATGTCGGTAGCCTCGACCCCCATCTCACGGGCCAGGGCCAGGAATCCCGGGAGGGTCTCGGACGGCACCGCGAGCGACATGCGTTCCTGGGATTCGGACACGAGGATCTCCCAGGGGTGGAGCCCCGGGTACTTGAGCGGCGCCCGGTCGAGATCGAGCACCGCCCCGTTGGACTGCTCGGCCATCTCCCCGATGCTCGAGGAGAGCCCGCCGGCGCCGTTGTCGGTGATCGAGCGGTAGAGCCCCCGGTCGCGGGCCAGCAGGAGAAAGTCGTAGAGGCGCTTCTGGGTGATGGGGTCCCCGAGCTGGACGGCCGTGGCGGGGCTGCCTTCGTGGAGCTCCTCGGAAGAGAAGGTGGCGCCGTGGATGCCGTCCTTCCCGATCCGGCCGCCCGCCATCACGATCCGGTCGCCGGGCCGGGCGCGCTTCTCGTGGCCCGGCGCGCCCGCGACGAGTCGGGGGATGAGGCCGGCCGTGCCGCAGTAGACCAGGGGCTTTCCGAGAAAACGGTCGTCGAAGACCACGGCGCCGTTGATCGTGGGGATGCCGCTCTTGTTGCCCCCGTGCTCCACCCCGCGCACCACCCCTTCGTAGATCCGCCGGGGATGCAGGAGCCGCGGGGGCAGCTCGCCCCGATAGAAGGGATCGGCGAAGCAGAAGGTGTCCACGTTGAAGAGGAGCTGGGCGCCCATCCCGGTGCCCATGGGGTCGCGGTTGACCCCCACGATCCCCGTGAGTGCGCCGCCGTAGGGGTCGAGGGCCGAGGGGGAGTTGTGGGTCTCCACCTTGAAGCACAAGGACCACTCGTCGTCGAAGGCGATCACCCCGGCGTTGTCCACGAAGACCGAGAGGCAGTAGTCGTGCGCTCCCAGGCCTTTTCGCACCCGCTCGGTGGCGCCCACGATGTAGGTCTTGAAGAGGCTCTTCACGGTGCGGATCTCGCCCGAACCGTCGTCGTAGCGGATCACGGCGTTGAAGATCTTGTGCTTGCAGTGCTCGGACCAGGTCTGGGCCAGGCACTCGAGCTCCACGTCGGTGGGCACCGGCGGCAGGCCGAGTTCGGCGCGCCGGCTGCGCACGGCGGGGTCCCGATAGTGGCGGCGGATCGCCTCCATCTCCTCCAGGGTCAGCGCCAGGAGCCGCTCCTTGGAGAGGCGCAGGAGCTCGGCGTCCGAAACCTCCAGGTCCACGGCCTCCACCCGGCCCTCGGCGGTTTCCCGCACCCGTGGCACCCGCACGGCGAATCCCCCTCCCGCGCCGAACTCCTCCCGGGAGAGGATCTGCGCGTGCTGGATGAGGGGGTTGGAAAGGAGCCCCTCCACGAGGGCGCCCACGTGGCTTCGCGCAAGCTCTTCGCCCCGGAGCAGGTACTGGACCGAAGTATAGGCCTGGAGCTCGTGGGGAAAGCTCTGGTCCAGGAAGGCTTCCACCGCCTCCTTGGCGGTGCGCCCCACGTTGTCGGTAACCCCCGGCAGGAACCCCACCTCCACCGCCCAGTGGAAGGCCGGATAGAGGCGCAGGGCCAAGGGGGCGCCCGCGCAGGCATCCTGGATCACCGGGTCCGACAGGGGCTCCCGGGCGGCTGCCTCGGCCTGCTCGGGGGTGAGGCCGAGATCCAGGGTGTATACGTCGAGGGTGCGCACCTCCTCCACCGGCAAGTGGAGGAACTCGCGCACCTCCCGGGCCACCCCCTCCCCCCGAGGGTCCCGCAGGTGCCCCTTCATCCCTACTTCGATCCGCTGTGCCATTGGGGGAATCCCTGTGAAAAGTGAGAAGTGAAAAGTGAGAAGTGAAGGGAGGGGACGGTCTCCCCTTCACTCTTCACGTTTCACCTCTCACGCCTCTCCGAACACCCTGCGAAAGATCGTGTCCACGTGCTTGAGGTGGTAGCCCAGGTCGAACGCCTCGTCGATCTCGGCCGGGGTGAGCAGCGCCGCCACCTCGGGGTCGGCCCGGAGAAGCGACTTGTAGTCGGCCCCTTCCTCCCACACTCTCATGGCGTTTCGCTGCACCAGGCGGTAGGCGTCCTCCCGGCTCGCGCCCTTCTCCACGAGCTTGAGGAGCAGGCGCTGGCTGTGGATGAGGCCCCCCGTGAGCTCCAGATTGCGGAGCATGTTGTTCGGGTAGACCACCAGGTTACGCACCACGTTCGTAAACCGATGGAGCATGTAGTGCAGCAGGATCGTCGCATCGGGGGCGATCACCCGCTCCACGCTCGAGTGGGAGATGTCGCGCTCGTGCCAGAGGGCCACGTCCTCCAGGGCCGCCTGGGCGTAAGAGCGCAGGAGGCGCGCGCACCCCGAGAGGTTCTCGGTGGCGATGGGGTTGCGCTTGTGGGGCATGGCGGAGGAGCCCTTCTGCCCCTTGGCGAAGTGCTCCTCGGCTTCGAGGACCTCGGTGCGCTGGAGGTGGCGGATCTCCACGCAGAACTTCTCGATGCTGGTGCCCACCAGCGCGAGCTGGGAGAAGAACTCGGCGTGGTGATCGCGAGACACCACCTGAGTGGAGACCCGGGCGGCGGCGATCCCGGCCCGGGCGCACACGTGCGCCTCCACGAAGGGGTCGACGTTGGCAAACGTGCCCACGGCCCCCGAGATCTTTCCCACCGCGATGGCCTCGCGGGCGCGCTCCAGGCGCGCGAGGCCGCGGCGCATCTCGTCGTACCACGAGGCCAGCTTGAGGCCGAAGGTGACGGGTTCGGCGTGGATGCCGTGGGATCGGCCCATCTGGGGCGTGAGCTTGAACTCCCGGGCCCGGGCCTCGAGCACCGTCAAGAGCTCCCGCACCTGTGCGATGAGCAGGTCCGCGGCCTCGACGAGCAGCATCGCCAGCGACGTGTCGAGCACGTCCGAGGAGGTGAGCCCCATGTGGACGAAGCGGGCGTCGGGCCCCACGTGCTCGGCCACGTTTGTGAGAAAAGCGATGACGTCGTGCTTGACCTCGGCCTCGATCTCCTCGATGCGTCCCACCTCGAAGGCCGCTCGGGTTCGGATGGTCGCCAGGGCCTCGTCGGGGAGCTGGCCCAGGCGGTTCCACGCTTCGCAGGCGTAGAGCTCTACCTCGAGCCACTTCCGGTAGCGGTTTTCGTCGGTCCATACGGCGGCCATCTCGGGCCGCGAGTAACGTGAAATCATGCTCGTTGTCCGTTGCCCGTTGTCCGTTGGAGCACGGGGGTCAGAGGGTGACGAGCCGGCCAGGGCGGTCCTGGCGGGCTACGAGGAGGGTCACGTCGCCGGCGGCTCCGGTCTGTTCCAACACGTGGTGCGCGGCCCCGAAGGCCAGGCGCGGCTCGTTGTTGATCTCCGAGAGGTGGCCGAGCACGACCGCGCGCAGTTCCGGGTGCACGAGACCCCGGAGCAGTTCCGCACACTCCCCGTTGGAGAGATGGCCGTGCCGGGACCGGATGCGCTGCTTCAGATGCCAGGGGTAAGGGCCTCGGGCCAGGAGGTCCACGTCGTGGTTCGACTCCAGGTACAGGATGTGGGCATCCCTCAAGGCGTGGCGCACCAACTGGGAGACGAAGCCGAGATCGGTGGCGAGGCCGAGGACGCAGGCGCCGTCGGTCACGCGAAACCCCACCGAGTCCGGGGCGTCGTGGCTCGTGGAGACCGGCCGAAACTCCAGGGCGTCCACCCGAAACGGGTTGCCGGGCTCGAAGAGCCGCACCTCAACCCCCTCCAGCCCCGAGGGCCCCAGAACCCGGTGGGCGCTGCCGCGACACGCCTCGGTCAGGTAGAGGGGCACCCGGTACCGGCGAGCCCACACCCCCGCCCCGGAGAGGTGGTCCCGATGGCCGTGGGTCACCACCACGGCCGCCACTTGGCGCGGTTCGATCCCGGCGTGGTCCAGGCGCCCTGCGAGGTGCCTGCCCGGGAGCCCGGCGTCCACGAGCACACCCCGGCCGCCGCTCCCCACGTACACCGCGTTTCCCTTGCTGCCGCTGGCGAGAGCACAAAGCTCCAGAAGATGCTCCTCGTACGTCGGCTCGGGGGGGGGAGTCGAGGGCGCGATGATAGCGGAGGGGAGGGGTCGATTCAAGCGCCGGGACGAGTGCCGAGTCCCTCTCGCCCGGCTCCGGGCCCACAGGGAACCAACCCGCCTAGGGCGAGGCGGCCTGCCCCCGGGGTCCCCGGCCCATGCCGAAGCGGAAGAGGCTGAAGTCGAAGCGCACGGGATCGGCAGGGTCGCACCGCCGCAGCGCCTCGGTGATTTCGCAGGCGGTCTTCCAGTCGGCAGCCTTTCGCGGGGTCAGGCCCAGTTCCCGGCCGGCGCGGGCCACGTGGGTGTCCAGGGGAACCACCAGGCGCGCCGGGTCCACCGCGCCGTGCCAGAACCCGGGGTCCAGTGCGTCCCGGCGAACCATCCAGCGCAGATACAGGCACAGTCTCTTTGCCGGCCCTCCCCCCGCTGGAGACGCGACGAGGTGGCGCACCGGGTGGTTCGCCGGAATCGTGCGGCTCGGCAGCAGGGGGCGCGGGTCACCCCCGAGCAGGGCGTCTGCAAAGGCTGACAGGGCCGGGCCGATGGGACCCCCCGGGTCGCCCGCCCGAAACGCCCTGAGCAGGTCGTCGTGACGGTCCAGAAGCTGCCGCAACAGGTGGAGGAACAGTGCCAGGTCGGATCCCTTGTGAAAACGGTACGAGAATTCGGCCGTTGCTGCCAAGAGTTCTGCCGGCGAGGCCCCCTCGAGAAATCTTTTCGGCGAGGGCGCCAGGATGGAAAAGACCCCTTCGAGGGTGATCATGATCTGTGCCACCTGGCCGTAGGCCAGGGAGGCGGCGATCAAACCGGCGACCTCCCCCTCCCGGGGCTCTCGAAAGCGGCGGGCGAAAACCAACGGGTCCGGGGCGAGGTTCTCCAGCCGATGGTGCCGCCGGTACAGCCGCTCCAGGAGCTCCGGCAGGGAGCCGGGGGGCGAGAGCGGTGCGCAAGGCGCCCCGGTGGAACGGGCCGTGCCCTTCGCGAGGGGTCCAGCACTTCGGCGCATGGTCGCCTTCCTTCCCGCTTGCATCGTTCCGGCACGCATCTTGAAAACGTGAGGACCCGTTCCCAAAGACGTCCTGCGTCGGGTTGCTGCGGGGTAGCGTAGGCGGTAGGTTTCTCCAGGCCCCTGCCGCGAGCGCGTCCGGTGCGCGGGCTCACATCGGCGCAGGGGAGGGTGTGTAGGTTCCTGCTGTTTTTGTGAACCGATTTTCCCTGCGTGGGGAAGGAGGCAGACATGGCCTACGGTTTCGCACTCTTGACCGCCGTGCTGGTCGCGTCGGGCAGTTGGGCCGGGAGTATCCCGCGATCGTCCATCCTGATCAAGGATGCGGGCAACCAGTTCCTCGAAGCCAAGCGGTATGCGGACGCCATCGACTGCTACTTTCAGGCCCTGGAACTCTCTCCGAACTTCTCCGAGGCCCACTACAACCTCGGAGTTGCCTTCCTCCGAGGATACAACGCCACCCCCCTCGCGCTCTACCACTTCGAGAGGTACCTGGCCTTGGAGCCTGGGGCAGAAGATGCCGAGAGCGTGGGAGCCCTGGTGTCCACCCTGAGAGAGCGGACGCGGACCCTGCGGGCGCGGCCTGGGGAGGTGTTGGGGGTTGTGGCGGGGCGGCTCGTGGTGGCGGGGGGGGCGTGGCTTCGGCCGGGAGACCGGCTGCAAGTGTCGAAAGAGGGAGAGCCCCCGTGCGCCCACCTGCTGGCTGCCTACGTCTACCCCGACCGGGCCCTGAGCCAGAGGATACGGGACCCGGGCGTGCTCGAGCAGGTGAGGGAGGGCATGCTCGCGGTCAACACCTCCGAGTGGCTGACCGAGCGCTGATTCGTGAGCCCCGGGGCGCCGCACCGGGTCGACCATCGGCCTCCAGCGGGCCGTGGCGGGCATCCCGAGCGTTCCGCAAGAACAAAGAGAAGGTAAGGATGTCCCCATCGACACCATCGACAGGCGAAGAGAGCGACACATTTCTGCCCGACCTCTTGACCGACGAGAGGGTCCGAGACAAAGTGTTGGCTGCTCGGCTGGCGGCCATTCGGCGAGAATCGGCCACTGTCTCCCCAAGCCCCTGCGCCCGGCGCGTGGCCAAGGCCTCGGTGAGCCACGGATGCGTTGCTCTCTGCCATGTGGCATGGTACCGTAGCGCCATCAGTGCACCAGGCTGGCTGCGCCCAGAGGAGGCCAAGGATGGGACTTCCCGCTACCGTCAGTGACATGCTCGGGGGTCGACCAATCCTGCGCAGTGCCGTGGACTCTCCTGACGCCATGATCGACCTCCTGCGAGAGGGACTGCCGATTCCTGCTATGGATCGCACGGCGCAGACGCTTGGATTGAGCGCCGAGGAGACCAGTCACGCGTTGGGCATACCCGCGCGCACCCTCGCCAGGCGGCGCAAGGACAAGTACCTCAAGCCCCACGAATCCGACCGGCTCTACCGGCTTGCGCTGCTGGCCGTCCATGCCTTGCACGTCTTTGACGACGAAGAGCAGGCGGCGGGGTGGTTCCACGATGCGATCCCCGCGCTGGGGGGACAAACCCCGGTGTCGCTTCTCGACACCGAGGCCGGCATTCGACTCGTGGACGAGGAACTGGGCCGCATTGAGCACGGAATCTTTGCTTGAGCGAGGTCTGGCGGATCACCAAGCGGGAACACTGCGAGAACAACCCGCTCTCTGGTGAAGGAGCAAGACGCTACCCTGGGCGATGGCACCCTCGGGGGACCCCCGTCCTCTATACTTCGAGGACGCTTTCCCTGGCGGCGCTGGAGGTGTTTGTCCACCTCCCTGCCCGCAAGCACCTGCCGTCGGATCTTGTCGCCATCCAGATCGACGTCTCCGGCGTCTCTGTGCGTCGCGTAGGGGTGGAGGAGCTGCCCCCCGACTGGGACCGTGCGCTGCCTATCGCGGCGACACAAGAGTTGGCCCTGGGGTGGCTGGAGGCTGGAGATGCCTGTGGTCTGGACGTACCTTCCGCCATCATCCCGTTCGAGCGGAATCTGATCCTCAACCCCCGCCACCCGGACTTTGAGACCGTCCAGGTGCTTTCGGTGCAACCCTTCCGGTTCGATCCCAGGATGTTGCAGCCGAGTGACTCGGCGGCGCGACACTAGCCCCTCTTCGAGGGCCGGTCTTCTCGGACTACGTCGCCAAAGGGGGGGTCGTGGACGACATCCGGGAGGACTTCCCGGGCCTGGTGGAACTCGTGGAAGAGGCGCGGCCCACCGGGTAGGCCCCCCACCCCAGACAAGAGCCCCCGAGGACCCCTCGGGGGCTTTCTTGCGCCTTGGAGCGGCTCGACCTCTTCCTTCCTGGCGAACGGGAGAGGGTCCCGCCGGAGGGCTGGGAGCCTGAAGTGGTAGAAATCAACCGGAGCGACTGCCCCTTCGAAAGGAGCGCGACACTATGAACGGAAACGGCACACACGCGGCAACCCCAGCGATGAACGCGGCGGCGGCACTTGAGAGGTTTCAGGATGTAAACGCCCGGCTCCAAGAAGAGCGAGCGGAGGTGACAGCCCTTGAGGGCCGTCTCTACGACCTTGCCCTTGGCGGTAGCCGGGCACTGAACCCGACCCAAGGCGCCCTTGCCCTGGCCCTGGGGCAACCGGCGGACCTCGACGCGGCAGGGGAAGACGACCCTGACGGGGTCCGGGAGCGACTGCGCCGCGCCCGGGCCGGGGAGCGGGTGGTGGGCGAGGCGTTGCGCATCGCGCGGGAGCGATGGGGAGAGGCGAGGGCCGCGGCGGACCTGGAGCGGTGGCGCCGGGAGGTGGAGCCCGAGCACCGGCGGGCGGTGGAGGCACTGGGGAAAGCCCTCCTGGCAGTGGCCGCCCCACGTGTCTCCACATCATCGTCGGATTCCCTGCCACCCCCCGTGAACGCTTACACCTGGGTTCCGCCCCCGTAAGCAGACGGGTTGGAGAATCGCCAATCATTCCGGGGGCATCCACGGGGGCCTCGAAAAGGTCGTGTGTCTACGGTTTCGGGGGCAGGGGCGCGAGGTCCAGAATCGGC
>JBFLZB010000007.1 GCA_040756475.1 Thermodesulfobacteriota bacterium | reverse complement strand
CGGGATCCGCCACCCAGGAATCCTTCAGGACCTGGAATCTCGAACAATGCGTCCAGGTTCTCCCTGGCGAGGATGGGTCCGCTTCGCTGGACCCGCCGGTGGCCGCGCAAGGTTCGGGGGGCGGGCCGGGGGTCTCCCCGGAGGCGGCGCAGGCGGCTTTGGCGATGCCGCAGCGGACACAGGGTGCTCTTCCCCTCCATCGCCGGAAGGCCACGGACCATTGAAGAGCTCACGGGATCCTGCGCCGCCGCATGGGAGGCCCCCGGCCCGCCCATGCCTCGACGGTCTGACACGCCGCCTCGTTGGACGTGGGGCGTGGAGAACCCACGACCCTTGACCCCGGTCATGGCCGGCGCCTGCGCGCAACGGGCACCCTGGGCGCAACCCGTGAACCCGGAACCCGCGGAGGCCCGATGCGTACCCGACTCCTCGCCCTGGCCCTTTTCGTGCCCCTGGCCGCCGTCCCCTTCGAGGCGGCGGCCGCCGTTTCGTGCCACTGCTTCCGCGACCGGTCCTTCGACCCCCTCCGACCCGCCGCGGCGGACCCCTACGTGCTCGCCACCGCCCAGAACTCGGTGCTGGCGGCGGTCTTCGGCCTGGAGAAGAAGTCCGTGGTGCAGGCCAAGATGACGGGCGCGGCCAACGAGGACCTGTGGCTGGCCCACTTTGCGGCCGCCCGCACCGGCCTGCGCCCGGCAGAGCTCCTCGACGCCCGGGCCCGCGCCGGCACCTGGGGGGAGGCCCTGGGCTCCCTGGGGGTGGCTCCCGAGCGCCTGGGGGGCGCGTTCCCGGACTTCCTGGAGCGCAACGGGGCAGACGCCCTCCTGGCTTCGGCAGTGGTCGACGCCGTTGCCGCCGAGCGCCTGGCAGCGGTTCCGGCAGAACTAGAGGCCTTGCGGGCCGCCGGGGCGTCGGACGCCGAGACCGTGGCCGGGGCGCTCCTCTTCCGGCTCACGGGCACCCCACCGGTGCAGACCCTCGCCGCCGTCCGCAAGGGCTCTGCGACCTGGGGAGGGCTCTTCCACGCCGCGGGGCTGGAACCCGCTGCCATCGGCGACGCCGCCGCCCGCCTGCTGCGCCCGCCCCCGTAAGGGGGCGCTGTTCCGATCCGTGTGGGTTCGCGTAGCGGCTGAGAGCTCGGGAATACGGCCGTTCACCCGTAGGGGCGCACAGTGTGCGCCCGCGCTCGGACCCACCCCGAACCCTCCGGGCGCACGCAGTGCGCCCCTACGCGCCGAGACGCCGGGGTTCGCTCACCAGCGGATCCACCCACACGATCCGTAAGAGCCCCCGCCGCGCCGCCCGGCGGGAGGGCCGGCGCCTCAACTCGGGTTGCGGTCCGGCCGATCCTGGGTAGGCTGGCCGCGGTTGCGGCCTCGCCGCCCCCTTCTTCCATCCCACAGGAGGAACGTCCATGGCAGTGCGCATCGCCATCAACGGCTACGGCCGCATCGGCCGCCTCGTGCTCCGGGCGGCCAAGAAGTACAAGAAGGACTTCGACTTCGTCGCACTCCACGACCTGGCGGACATCGAGGCCCTGTACATGGTCACCAAGTACGACTCGATCCACGGCCGGTTCCCGGGCAACGTGGAGCTCCAGGGCGACAAGCTCGTCATCGACGGCGACGCCATGCAGGTCATCAGCGGCGCGAGCAAGCGCAGCAGCGACCCCCTGGATCTTCCCTGGAGGGACTACGGCGTCGACTACGTGGTGGAGTCCACCGGCGTCTTCCGCAAGGTGTCCCAGCTCGAGGGGCACCTGCGCTCGGGCGCCCGGCGGGTGATCCTCACCGTACCCTCCAAGGATCCCCTGGAGGCGACCATCGTCATGGGCGTGAACGACGGCGTCATCGGCCCGGACCACACCATCATCTCCAACTCGTCGTGCACCACCAACTGCGCGGCGCCGGTGGCCAAGGTGCTGCACGAGCACTGGGGCATCGCCAAGGGGTACCTCTCCACGGTGCACGCCTTCACCAACGATCAGCGGCTCTTCGACTACCCCCACAAGGACTTCCGGCGGGCGCGGATGGCGACCCTCTCCATCATCCCCACCTCCACCGGGGCGGCCCAGGCCCTGGGGCTCGTGATCCCGGAGCTCGACGGGCGCATCGAGGGAATCGCCTTCCGGGTCCCCGTGCCCACCGGCTCGCTCATCGACCTCACCGTGATGCTCGAAAGGAAGGCCACCGCCCCGGAGATCAACGAGGCCATGCGGGCCGCGTGCGAGGGAGGGCTGCGGGGCATCATGGCCTACAACACCGACCCCATCGTCTCGGTGGACATCATCGGAAACCCCCACTCCGCCATCTTCGACGCCGAGCTCACCCACGTGCGCAAGGACCGCATGGCCAAGGTCGTGGCCTGGTACGACAACGAGTGGGGCTACTCCGTACGCGTAACCGACCTCATCGAGAAGGTCGCGCGGATGGACGGGCTGCTGTAGAGGAGCGGTCCGCCCTAAGCTCTCAACGGACAGCGGGCAGCTCGGAGCGGGGGGAGCTTGGGGAGGAAAGCGGGTGCTGGGCCGCTCTGCCCGGGCAACCCTAGTTTCTCACTCGGTGTGACATGGAAGACAGCCGCGACGCCACAGCCAGGGACAGGCTCCGCATCCTGGAGACCGCGATCCAGGCTTCCATCGAAGCCATCGCCCTTGGCGACCTCCAGGGGCGGCTCACCCAGGTCAACCCCGCGTTCCTGCGCCTGTGGGGGTACGACGACGAAACCCAGGTGCTGGGGCGCTCGTCCCTCGAGTTCTGGAGAGACCCCGGCGCGGCCCAGGCTGTGGTAAGAGCCCTCTGGGCCGGGGGAAGCTGGCGGGGCGGGCTCACCGGAGTTCGGCGGGACGGCGGGGAGATCGAGGTGGAGGTCTCGGCCACCCTGGTCCGGGACGAGGGGGAAAACCCCCTGTGCCTGCTCGCCTCCTTTGCCGACGTCACCGAGCGCAACCGGGCCGACCGGGAGCTCCGGGAGTCCGAGGGGCGCTACCGGAGCATCGTCGACGCCTCCCCCTGGGGCATCCTCCAGTACCGCCTGGAGCCCGGGGACCGGCTCGTCTTCGCGGGCGGGAACCCGGCGGCCGACGCCATCCTCGGCATCCGCTGCGCCGCACGGGTGGGAAAGACGATCGAGGAAGCGTTTCCTCCTCTGGCGGCCACCGCCATTCCCGGCGCCTACCGCGAGGTGGCCCGCACCGGCCGGCCCTGGGCATCGGAGCACGTCACCTACGAGGACGAGCGGATCTCGGGCGTCTACGCCGTGCGCGCCTTCCGGGTGGCCCCGGGGGAGCTCGCGGTGGCCTTCGAGGACATCACCGAACGGCGATCCGCAGAAGACCACCTGCGCGCCTCGGCCCAGCGTATCGAAGAGCTCTACCGAAAGGCCGTGGAGCAGGAAGAGCTCTATCGCTCCCTCCTGCGCTCCATCCCCGACCCGGTGGCCCTCTACGACCTGGAGGGCAACGCGGTCTACCTGAACCCGTCCTTCACCGAGACGTTCGGTTTCACCGCCGAGGAGATGGTCGGCCGGCGCATCCCCTTCGTCCCGGAGGCCGAGGCCCCGGGAACCGCCGAGACGATCCGCCAGGTTCTCGCCGGCCAGCCCTGCCGGGGGTTCGAGACCCGGCGCCTGGCCAGGGACGGCCGCATCCTCGACGTGGTGCTCAGCTCCTCGGTCTACCACGACCACCGGGGAAAGGCGGCCGGCATCGTGGTCGTCCTGCGCGACGTGACCCGCAGCCGGCAGGTGGAGCACCAGCTCCTCCAGGCCCAGAAGCTGGAGGCCGTGGGTACCCTGGCGAGCGGCATCGCCCACGACTTCAACAACCTCCTCCAGGCCATCACCGGGTATGCCGAGCTCTCCCTGGCCGAGCGCCCCGAGGGCCGCACGGCCCGCTTCCTCGCCGGCATCGAGGAGGCCGCCCGGCGCGGGTCCGACCTGGTGAAGAATCTCCTGGCCTTCAGCCGCGCCGGTCAGCCCAGGCGGCACGTCGTGGACCTGGGGGCCGAGGTGCGCCGCATCGCCGAGATCCTGGAACGCACCTTTCCCAAGATGATCCGGATCCGTCAGGAGGGGGCAGACCATCCGGTCCTGGTGTGGGGGGACCCGGCCCAACTCGAGCAGGTGCTCCTGAACCTGGCTACCAATGCCCGGGACGCCATGCCCGACGGAGGAACCCTGACGTTTCGCCTCGAAACACTCGCCGCCGACTCCCCCCTGCTTCCTTCCGGGGCCGGACCCCCGGCCCAGCGGTGGGTGCTCCTGGCGGTAAGCGACACCGGCAGGGGCATGGCCCCGGAGGTCGCGGAGCACGCCTTCGAGCCCTTCTACACGACCAAGGGCGTGGGGCAGGGCACAGGGCTCGGGCTCTACAGCACCTACGGCATCGTGCAGCGCCACGGAGGGCACCTCACCTTCGAGACCGCCCAGGGTCGGGGTACGGCCTTCCGGCTCCTCCTCCCGGCCGCCGAGGCGCCCGACGTTGCCCCCGCCCCGGAGGACCCGGCGGCTCCCGCCGCCGGGCGGGAGGCCACGGTGCTCGTGGCCGACGACGACCCTGCCGTCGTAGAGGTCGTCGCCGACTACCTCGACCACGCAGGCTACCGGGTGCTCACCGCCCGCAGCGGAGAAGAGGCCCTGGCGGTCTTCGGGCGCAACCCCGAGGCCGTGGACCTCGTGCTGCTGGACCTGGGCATGCCGGGGATGGGCGGGAGGAAGTGCCTGCGCCAGCTCCTGCGCATCCGGCCCGCAGCGCGGGTCCTGGTGGCCAGCGGCTACTCCCCCGCCGAACACGCCGAAGCCACGGTGGAGGAAGGAGCCGCGGGCTTCGTGGGCAAGCCCTACCGGCTGCGAGAGCTCGGCGCCCGCATCCGCGAGACCCTGGCGAGCCCGATTCCTCCCTCTCCCCCCCGGGGGAGAGGTTTGGGGTGAGGGGGCAGGCACCTGGCTCCGCGAAGGCGGTGGGTGTCGGCTGTGATTTGGATTGCGATTCGATCCGGGCCGGGGGGGAGGGGGTACCCCCTCCCCACCCCTTTCGGTATCCGCCCTGCCGGGTCCCCACCGCGGGACGGGACGCCCCTCCGCAGTGGAAACCTCCGTCCCGCCGGGCTCGCCGCGAACCCGAATCCCGACATCGAGAACGGCGTTTCGCACGCGGGCAGGTCCGCAAGTCCTGCTCCGGCCGCCGCCGAGACACCCCCTGCGTCCCGCTTCGCCCACTCCCCCCTTTCGGCAGCTCCAGGCCTGCCAGGGCTCCGCGGCAAAGCCCACCGCGGGTCCGGTTGCACAAATGGCATTTGGAACGCCGCCTGTTCCTGGATTTGTGGAGCTGCTGCGCTTGCCGTCCGACGAACCACCCACGGCCTCGGTCCATACAGTGGTTCCGCACGGACGGCATTGGAACCGAACAAAGACAAGCAAACAGCGTCTTGTAGGATTCGGAGATGCCGGGTTCGGCTCTTCTTGGAACGTCGGGCACGCTCTGCTATCTTTCTGGCATTCTTCTTTGCGTGTCTGACAGGATTCCATTCCATGGATGCCGCCCTCGACCCCGTGCCTTCTCCCGTCTCCTGCTCTCTGATCCAGAAGGAAGGGGCCGGTAAGCTGTACCGGCTGCGGGGCAAGACCTACCGCGTCTACCCCATCGGCCCCGGCGAGCCGCGCCGCATCGCAGAGGCCGCGGGCGAGGCGGCCCATGCCCGGGACTTCGATCCGGCGCGGTGGGTGGTGGGGCTGGCCGTCGCGGAGGCGGCGGCAGACGACGGCCCTGCCTCGGAAACCGGAGCACCCCTGGGCTTCTACGCGGTGGCCCACAACGGCGATCCCACCTGCTTCGACGACACGTTCCTGTTCGTGTGCCCCGAGGCCCGCGGAAAACACGTGAGCCTGCTCCTGCTCTACGCCATGTACTCGGAGCTCCTGCGAACGTCGCTGTCGTTTCGGCTGCGTGAAGCCATCGACCACCCCCGGTTGCGCCTCCACGCCCGCTGCGGCTTCGCCCCCCCGGTGCGCCGGCTCGTGGACGGCAAGGTGGAGATCGGCGGCTACGACCTCCACGCCCTGCTCGCCCGCATCGAGTCCGAAGACGAGATCGTGGACCTCTCCCTCCAGGCGCCCCCCTTCCCCCTGCACTGAGCCAGGGCCCGTTCGCGCCCAAGGGCCGCGCACCCCAGCCGCCGCTCCGGAATGCTCGCACTTGACACGGGCACGCCGCCCCGGTAAGTTCGCCCCCGTCTCCGAGCGAAGCGGCCTACCGGCGAGAGAGCCTACGGTCGCCAGCCAACGGGCCCGGGTGGAAACGCCCCGGCCTCCCGCGCTTGGAAAGGAGACCGGAAGGGTGCCTTGCACGAGCTACAGGCCCTCCCCTGCGCGGGGAGGGCTTTTTTGCGTCGCCCCTCCCCGCGCCTCCTTTCCCTGTTTTCGCCCTGGGGTCGCCCCTTCGGGGCATTCTTGCGGGACGCGATCCCGCACAGGAAGAGGAGGAGAGCATGAGAAGGCCTGCGGTCATCGGGATCCTGGTGTCGGGGATGCTCCTGTGCGCCGCCGCGCAGCCGGCGGCGGCCGCGGTGGATCTGCTCCAGCGGCTGGTGGAGAAGGGCATCCTCACGGAGGAGGAGCGAAAGGAGCTCGCCAAGGAGCAGGACGTGGTCTCCGCCCACCGGGGGCGGGGCTTCTCCTGGGCGACCCCGGACGGCAGGTTCCGGGCGGAACTCTACGGGTACGGGCAGGTGCGCTACACCTTCGACGACCGGGACCAGGGCGACAACCGCAGCAACTTCTCGGTGCAGCGGGCCCGGCTGGGCCTTCGCGGCAACGCCTTCCTCAAGGACCTCAAGTACCAGCTCTTCCTCAACGTGTACTCGGGCGACCAGAACGCCGTGTCCCTTTTCGATTGGTTCGCCGACTACACCCCCCTGCCACAGCTGGGTCTCCGGGTTGGCCAGTCCAGTTGGCGTTCTGAGGGGGGACGGACCACAGGCGTGGGGCGGGCGGTTCCGCACAGCGGGTTCGCCCGCGGGAGGGCGGCGGGGCGAGCCCCGCCCTACGGCTGGGGTTTCCAGGGCTCACCCCGAGAACAGACACAGGAGGATGACCCATGCGACGCGTTCTTTCTGCATTGTTCATGACGGCGCTGATGGTCCTCGCGTTTGCCGCTCCGGGCCTCGCCCAGGAGCGCCTGCGCCTGAGCACCACCACCAGCACCGAGAACTCGGGGCTCCTCAAGGTGCTTCTGCCGCCCTTCGAGGCGGCCCACAACGTCAAGGTCGACGTGATCGCCGTGGGCACGGGAAAGGCCCTCAAACTCGGCGAGAACGGCGACGTGGACGTGGTCTTCACCCACGACCCGGCCCTGGAGGACCAGTTCATGGCCGCCGGCTTCGGGGCGAACCGGGAGAAGGTGATGCACAACGACTTCGTCGTCGTGGGGCCGGCGGCCGACCCCGCCGGACTCAAGGCCGCCCAGACCGCCGCGGAGGCGTTCCAGCGGCTCGCCGAGGGCAAGGCGTCTTTCATCTCCCGGGGCGACGAGTCCGGCACCCACCAGAAGGAGAAGGCCCTCTGGAAGGCCGCCGGCGTCGAGCCAAAGGGCGCCTGGTACGTCCCGGCCGGCCAGGGGATGGGCGAGGTCCTGAACATGGCCGACGAGAAGCGCGGCTACGCCCTCACCGACCGCGGCACCTACATCGCCTACCAGAGCAAGATCGAGCTGCCCATCCTCTTCGAGGGCGACCCGGTCCTCTTCAACCCGTACAGCATCATGGCGGTACATCCCGCCAAGCACCCCCACGCCAAGTACGATCTTGCAAAGAAGCTCGTGGCGTTCGTCGTGAGCCGCGAGGGCCAGAAGCTCATCGCCGGGTACACCCTGCACGGCCAGCAGCTCTTCTTCCCGGACGCGAGGTAGGGAGAGGCGGGTTGCGGGTTGCAGGTTGCGCGTTGCAGAAGTGGCTGAGCGTCGCTAGCCAGGCCCTCGACCCGCAGCACGCCTTGCGCAACGAGCAATCCTACGCGTTGTAGAAGCCGCCAACCCCAGCGAGAAGCTCCCCAACTCGCAACGAGAGTTCCTGCGCGTGGCGTGTTGCCCGTGGCGCGTTGGAGAAGCGAACCGCCGACGCCAGCCAGGTCCCCAACCCGCAACGCGCCACGCGCAACGAGCGAGCCTTGAACTACTTCCTCACCTCCTTCGCCGCCGCCAGGAAGCTTTTGACGGCCTTCGACCCCGAGGTCTACTTCGTGGTCTGGACGTCGCTCAAGATCGCCACGGTCTCGGCGCTCCTGGCGGCGGTGGCCGGGATTCCCCTGGGGCTCGGCCTGGCCCTGGCGCGGTTCCGGGGGCGGGGCTTCCTTCTCCTGCTCCTGAATACGGCCATGGCCTTGCCCACGGTGGTGATCGGGCTCTTCGTGTACGCGCTCATCAGTCGCAGGGGACCCCTCGGGGAGCTTGGGCTCCTCTTTACGCCCACAGGGGTGATCATCGGCCAGTTTCTTCTCGCCCTTCCCGTGGCCGTCCACTACGCCCACTCCGCGATCCAGGCCCTGGACCCGCGCCTTTTTCTCACCATCCGCACCCTGGGCGCCCGGAGGAGCGCCGCGGCCTGGAAGATCCTGGCCGAGGCCCGCTTCGGCGTCATGGCCGCCGTGGTGGCCTCCTTCGGGCGCACCATCGCCGAGGTGGGGGTGGCCATGATGCTGGGCGGCAACATCGAAGGCTTCACCCGCACCATGACCACGGCCATCGCGCTCGAAACGAGCAAGGGCGAGTTCGAGCTCGCGCTCGCTTTGGGGCTCGTCCTGATGGCGGTGGCGTTTGCCGTCAACGCCGGCCTGTTCCTGATCCAGAGGAGGGCACCGTGAACGCCTATGCCCTGCACGGCGTCGCCTTTTCCTACGGCGGGCCGACGGTTCTCTCGATGCCGGAGCTCGCCATCCCCGCGGGGGATATCACGGCCCTCCTGGGGCCCAACGGCTCGGGAAAGACCACTCTCCTGCACCTCCTGGCCTTCCTCGCCCAGCCGTCGGCGGGCGAGCTCTCCTTCTTCGGGGAGCCTGTCCGCCCGAGGGCCTTCGCCAGCCTGCGGCTGCGCGTGAGTCTGCTGCTCCAGAGCCCCTACCTCTTCCACGGTTCGGCCTCGGCCAACGTGGATTGGGCGCTTCGGATTCGGGGCGTCCCAACAGCCCAGCGGGGGCCGCGGGTCGAAGCGGCCCTCGGGCGAGTGGGCCTTGCCGGCCTGGCCCACCGCCCCGCCCGCCAGCTCTCGGGGGGAGAGGCCCAGCGGCTGGCCCTGGCGCGGGTACTGGCCCTGGAGCCCCAGGTCCTCTTGCTGGACGAACCGACCAACCACCTGGACCAGACGAGCGCGACGGCCATCGAGGAAGCCGTCGCCGCATACAACAGGGAACGGGGGACCACGGTCGTGCTCGCCAGCCACGACCTCGGCCTGGCCCGCCGCCTGGGCGCCCGGATCCTGCGGGTGGAGGATGGCTCGGTGCGGGGAGGGGAAGCGGACAACGTCTTCCGGGGCCATCCCGTGCCCGGGGAGCCCGGCGCCTTCGACACGGGGCGCCTGCGCCTGGCGGTCCACCGGCTGCCCCCCACGGCGTCGTGCGTCGAGGTGAGCCCCCGGGAAGTCGTCCTTGCTACAGGCGACTTTCCCTCCTCGGCCCGCAACCACCTGGCGGGAACGGTGGTGCGCGCCGAGATGATCAACGGCGACCAGGTCCGCGTGGTCGTGGACTGCGCAGAGCCCGTGGTCGCCCTCGTGACCCGCGCGTCCTGGGAGGAGCTGGGGCTCACCGTGGGCCGAAACGCCGTCGTCTCCTTCAAGGCCACCGCGGTGCGGGCGTACTGACGGCTCGGTAGTTCCGAGCGACTTGACACCTCGCAGAGCGTGGGATAGGAGGGCGCCTGCGGCGGGAGACGCCGAGGCTGGCGGCATCTCTGCCAGGCCACGCACCTCGGCTCCGGAGCCATCGCAGGGGGGGAAGCCGTCGGGGAGGGTTCTGCGGGCATGAAAAATGGCGAACAACCACAGGCGCCGGGCGGATCCCCCAAGCTGCGCCCCAGCGGCGGGTACCGGAAGCTGCGGTCCTTTCAGTCGGCGACCGTCGTGTACGACGCCACGGTCCTCTTCTGCTCCCGCTTCCTCGACAAGCGCTCCCGCACGGTCGACCAGATGGTGCAGGCCGCGCGCAGCGGCCGCCAGAACATCGCCGAGGGAAGCCGCGCCTCGGCGGCATCGAGCCAGACCGAGCTGCGGCTGGTAAGCGTGGCGCGGGCCAGCCTCGACGAGCTCTTGCTCGACTACGAAGACTTCCTGCGCCAGAAAAAGCTGCCCCTCTGGGGCAAGAGCTCCCCGGAGGCGCGGCAGGTGCGGGAGGTGGGGCGGCAGCAGGGTTTCGACCGCTCACATCCGTCCGATCCGCCCGATCCGACCGATCGGCCCGATCCGACCGATCGGTCTGACCCTGGCGCCCCGGCAAGCCTCTTCGGCCCCTATGCCCCCTGGCTCGACCATGGCGACCCCGCCGTGGTGGCCAACGCCGTGATCTGCCTCATCCACCAGGCGAACTACCTCCTGGACCGCCAGATCGCCGGCCTGGAACGGAATTTCATCACCGAGGGCGGCTACAGCGAGCGGCTGGCCGCGGCGAGGATCGCCGAGCGGCGCCGGCAGGGCGGCGCCCCCGGGCCCGATGCCGCCCCCGAGGCGCCGGCCTGCCCCCTCTGCAGCCAACCCATGGCCCTGCGCACCGCCCGCCAGGGCCCGCGACCGGGCTCCCAGTTTTGGGGCTGCTCGGCCTTCCCGCAGTGCAAGGGCACGCAATCGCTCCAGGGATCGTCTCCATCGGCCCCATCGGCCCGATCCGCCGGATCCGACCGATCGGTCCGATGAAGAGCACCCCGCCGCCCCGGCCGCAGCGTGCGAGGCCGCCGGGGCGCCGCCAGGTCCTCGAAGGCCCGCCGGTAGATCTCGGCTTCCTCGGCGTAGTCCCCCGGGGGCGTGAGCAGGGGGAACCAGCTCGCCAGGTCGCGGTAGAGGCGGGGGAGGGAGTGGGGCGGGGCGGCGGCCCGGCTATGGTGCCTCTCCCGCGAGGGCGAGCACTGCAGCCCGGGTCCTGGAGGCCAGCCGAAAGCCGAGCGCGTCGAGCGAGTCGAGGAGAGGGGCAACGGCATGCAGGAGACCTGCTTTCTTCGCGTCGACGAGTACCCCCAGTGTGCCTGTCAACGGAAGATGCAGGGATTCGGCCATTCGCCGGGCGAGTGCGTCGTCGAGGATCGCCACAGCCCCCGCCGACTCCAGCACCAAGGCGAGCACTTCGGCCTCGCCGGGGCCGAGGTCGGCCAGAAGAGGCAGCGCAGGTGTACTGCGGGGGACGCGGACGACGATCCAGTCAAGGGACTCGGGATCAGGCAGATCGATGCCACGGGCGCGGCCTTCAGCCAACTCCCGCACCACCGCCGGGGGAATGACGAGGGTTCCGACCAGGGTGCGCAGAAGATCGAGTCCACCAACCTGATGCAGGTACTGGAGTGGAGACGTGTTGCTGATCACCTCACGCAAGGCGCGTCTCTCTCGCCAGCTCTTCTTGCGTGAGACGGAAGGTGTCGACGTCGAAATCGGCCAATCGCGTCAGGAACACGGTGCGAGGCACGCCGGCGAGCCGGGCAGCGGCACCTGAAGACAGGCGGCCAAGCTCGAAGAGCTTGACCGCAGCCGCCATGCGCAACGCATCGCCCACCTTCTCTTCTGGAACCTTCAAGGCCAACGCGACCTGGCTCGGCACATCGAAAACGATCTGGCTCATGGGGGATACCTCCATTCGTGCTTCCCGGGGCAGGCTAGCCTGGACACGCAGAGCGGTCAATGGGCGAGACAGCCGCACCGAAGGGCGATACACGATCCGCACCCACCGCCTGCCCCACGCGTTGAGGGATCCGACCGATCGGTCCGGCAATGAGAACCCCGTCGCTCCCCTCCTACCCCCCGACCCCGAATCGTACCCCCAGGGCCGCGTCGTAGAGGTTCAGGCTTTCCTTCTCCGAGCGCCGTGCGGTCACCCGCACGAAGCCCACGTAGCGCCCCTGGTCGCGGTCCAGGGCTTCGGCGTCGGAGGGAAAGGGGCTCTTCCCGGTCTTCTCCACCTCCCGCTCGAAATCGCGCCAGTGGCGCCACCCGTCGGGCTGCATCCCCGCCTTCACGTCCGCCACCTTGCCGCACCGGCTCCAGAGCTCCTGCCACCACGCCGCCGTGTGAAAGCTCCAGCACTCGTCTTCCCAAAAGACCTTTCCGTTGGACTGGGGCTCGGCGAGGTGGGCCGGGACCCCTGCCTCGAAAGGGCGCACGAGGCCGGGCACCACGACCCCCAGCACCCCGCCGGGGCGCACGAAGCCGCTCCAGTACCCCAGGTAGAGGTCGTCGGTGCCGAAGTAGTGGTAGGCGTCGATCGAGACGGCGGCGTCGAAGAAGCCCTGGGGAAAAGGCAGCGCGTGGGCCTCGGCCCGCAGGGGGTACACGAGCTCGCCCGCCCCGGCGGCGCCCACCCGGCGCCAGTTGGCGTCGGGGTCGATCCAGAGGTCGCAGGCCCACACCCGCACCCCGAACTCCCGGGCGAGGAAGACGCTCGTCAGCGCCGTGCCGCAGCCCAGGTCGAGCACCCGCATCCCGGGCTCCAGGCCGAGCTCCTCGCAGAGCCACTCCGCCAGCCACAGGGGGTTCGGTCCCATCTGGTGCTCCAGAACCCAGGCCGGGTCGTAGCGGTTGGAGCGGGGAAACTCCGGCCGTGACAGGGCGGACGCCGTCTCGCTCATGAATTCCCCTGCGCGGCCCTGCGGCCCGCAAACAGCTCGTGGGCTCCGGAAGGCAGCGTGCTGTGGGCGAAGGGCCGCGCCTCGAAGCCGAAGCCCGCTGCGGTGATGGCCTGGGCCCAGGTCGCCCGGGGGAAGAGCCCCAGCACGTGCCGGTCGGCCACCGCCTCGAGGGTGCCGTCGGCGTGGCGCAGCAGGTACGCCATGTCCGCCAGGTACGTGTCGTCGCCCGGGTCCGGGTCCCACACCCACTCCAGGTACCGGAGTCCCCGCCCGGACCCGCCGGGTTCGTCGCTGCCGCCGTGCTCGGTGCCCGGCCGGAAGCTCTCCCGCACGAAGTCGGGGCAGAAGAGCGCCGCACCCCCCGGCGCGCAGTGGGCGAAGGCAGTCCGTGCCGCCGCCCGCAGGTCCTCCGCGGTGGTGAGGTACCCCACCGCGTCCTGCAGGAACACCGCGTCGAACTGCCGCCCCAGCCGCACCGTGCGCATGTCGCCGGCGACGTGGGCGCACTCGGGGTTGAGCGCCCGGCTCACCTCCAGCATCTCGGGGGAGAGGTCCACCAGGGTCACCTCGAACCAGGCCTTGAGGTGCGAGGCGTTGTGCCCGCCGCCGGAACCCAGCTCCAGAAGGGTGTGCGGCCGCCGGGGCGCCGTGAGCGCGAAGAAGGCCTCCCGATAGATCCCAGCCTCCTCGGCGTAGTCCCCCGGTGGCGTGAGCAGGGGGAACCAGCTCGCCAGGTCGCGGTAGAGGCGGGGGAGGCTCGGGGATCGATCCGTGGACCGCAGACGCGTCATGGGGGCTCCCGTCGGCGCCGTCACCCGCCCCCGTCCCGCGCCTTCCACTCCCGGCCCACCCGGAAGGCCTTGCCGACGGCCTTCCCCACCTGCCAGTAGTTCCCGTCGGTAATCGAGTAGATCAGCGGATCGACCAGCCCCATGTCGGGTACACCCTCCGCCAGGCACGTCTCCTCGGCGTGCACCTCCACGATCTCCCCCACGTGCAGGTGGTGGGTGGGGAGCTCCAGGGTCTGGACCAGGCGGCACTCCAGGGCCAGGGGACACTCGCGGATGAGCGGTGCGCCCTCTACCGTGCCGGCCTCCGTGGTGAAGACTCCCGACTTGTCCTCCTTGGCCCCGCTCACGATGCCGCAGTAGTCCGCCCGCGCCGCGAGCGCCGCCGAAGGGATGTTGAGGCTGAAGGCCCGGTTGGCCTGGATGCCCCGCTCGGTGTGGCGGCTCGGCCGCACCGCCACGGTCACCATGGGAGGCACGTGGTTGGCCATCCCGCACCAGGCGGCGACCATGTAGTTGGGCACCCCGTCCACCAGGGTGCCGACGAGCACCGCAGGCTGGGGGAGCAGGAAGGGCTTGGGACCGAGCTTCACCTTCGACATGGATTCCTCCTTTCGGGTGGACTTCACTCTGCCTGCTTCCTGTCTTCTCCTGCCGGCTGCGGTTCCCCGGCTTCCTCCGGGCCGGCACCGCCAATCTCCGCACCCAGGGCTTGCGCTCCCCGGGCCGCCGCTTCGGCCTTGGCCGCGGCCTTGGCCGCGCGCCGGGCCAGATTGGCGGCGGAGGACTGGGCCTCCAGGGCCTCCTCCTCGAGGCGCCCGAGGTCCGCCTCCGGGGCGCCGGAGGACGCCGCCTCGCGAAGGGCGCGCAGCTTGGCCTCGGCGTCGGCCGCGGCCTGCTCCGCAGCCTTCTCGGCCTCTCGGGCCTTCTCCTGCGCCGCGACCGCGGCGTCGACCGCCGCCGCCCGCTCTCCGGCCGCCCCTTCCTCGGGCTCGGCCCCCAGGTCGATGTCCTCGGCGGCGAGCACCAGGGCCGCGATCGGCAGCTTCTCCAGAGACTCCTCCACCGGCCCGCCTGCGGGGCCCACCAATCGGTTGCCCCGCAAGCGAAAGGGCAGGAAGACCAGTGCCGCGTCGGCCGAGTGCTCGGCCAGGGTCTCCGGGATGGGATCCGAAACCACCAGGGGCTCCCCGGGGATCCGCGCGTCGGCGAGGGTTTCGCGCAAGGCCTCCAACTGCTTTTCCTCGGGCTCCCTGTCCCGCGTGGCGAGGACCCGGATGCCCGCCTCTTCCCAGCCGGGGGTCCGGGTCACCAGGTAGGCCAGCAGGAGCATGAGCCTGCCGGTGGCGTCGTCCTGCAGCCACACGTCGATGCGACGCTCTTCCTCTGCCCGGTCCTCCAGGGCCGCCCACTCGGCATCCTTCGCGTCCAATACCACCAGGTTGAGCCCCAGTCGGTAGGTCGCGCGCAGGTTGCGGCCGTAGCGCCCCCGCCCCTCGTCGGTCTCTCCGAACCGCTCCTCCCGCCAGTTGAGGAGCACCGTGTTGGCCCGCAGGGGCCCGACGCCGGTAGCCTGGACCAGGACGGGCACGCCCACCTCCAGGGTGGGCGCGGCCACCACCAGGGGAAAGGCATGAAACCCACCGGCGAAGAGGGACTTGCGGAACGCCTCCTGCGCTTCTTCGCGCTCCCGGAGCATGCGCACGCCCTCGCCCTCCAGAATCCGCACCGCGGTGGTCAGCCCGCTGCCCCCCTCGAGCCACGAGGCGAAGCGCAAGAGAGCACCCCTACGCTCCGGGTCGTCGGAAAAGGCCAGCAGGATCGGGCGCCAGTCCCGGGGATGCTCGGGCTCCTTGGCTGCTCCGAGCAGGTGCTGCCGGACCTCGTGCAGGTGGTAGGAGCGCCGACTGTCGGCCCACCGAGCCGGGCCGGCGGTGCGCTTCAGGTACTGGTAGATGGCCCCGAGCACGCCCATGGCCACGAGCCCGGCCGCCAGGTCCAGGGCGAGCATGGAGCCCAGGCACAGCAGCCCGCCGAGCAGGCTCAGCCGGGCGTCGAACCAACGGAACCGCGGCCGGAACGAAGGGCTTTGGGCGCGTGCCTCGAAGTAGGTGGCGTAGTTCAGGAGGCCGTAGGAGATGAGGAAGAACATGGATACGACCCGCGCCACCAGGTTCAGGTTCCCCAAGGCGATGGTGGCAGACGCGATCCCGGCGGAGAGGAGCACAGCCCGCCGGGGATTGTCGGCGGGCCCGGCTCCGGCGGCGAAAAAAACGAGGGCGGGGAAGATCCGGTCCTTGGCCGTGGACTGAAGGATGCGCGGCGCGCCGAGGAACGACGCCATGGCCGAAGAGAGGGTCGCCGCGACCACGCCGGCGTCCACCAGGAAGCCAACCGACGCCACCCGCTTCATGGCGGCGTAGTCCTGGATCAGGGTCTCGGCGGGCATCGTGGCGGCGAGAAGAATGGTCGCGGCGAAGTAGACCAGGATCGAGACCCCCACCGCGAGAAACGTCCCCAGGGGGAGGCTCCGGCCCGGGTCCTTCAAGTCCCCGGACATGCTCACCCCCTGGGTGAAGCCGGTCACCGCCGGAAAGAAGATGGCGAAGAGCGCCCAGAACCCCAGGCCTCCGGGGGGGGAGCCCCAGTTGGCGGCCAGGAGCTCCAGGTCCCACCGGCCCAGCCCTCCGGCGAAGAAAGAGACCAGAGCCGCCCCCAGGGTGGCCATGACCACGTACTGGAACCGGGTCGCCCAGTCGGCGCCCAGCCACGCGAAGACGAAGAGGAAGGCCACCGCCAGGGCCGCCACCGCCTGGGGTGAGGCAAGGGCCGTGGCCGGAAAGAGCCCCGCCACGGCCTCGCCGAAGCCCATGCAGTAGAACGCGATGGAGACCGACTGGGCCAGGAAGAGCACCACGCCGATGGCGCCGCCGAACTCCACCCCGAGGGTACGGGAGATCAGGTAGTAGTCGCCGCCGCCCTTGACCTTGAGGTTGGTGGCGATGGCGGAGAGCGAGAAGCTGGTGAGAACCGAAATGGCGTTGGCGAGAGCCACGATGAGGAGCGCCCGGCCCAGGCCCGCGTTGCCCACCACGAAGCCCAGGCGCAGGAAGAGGATGATGCCGAGAATGGTGAGCACGCTGGGGGTGAACACCCCCGCGAACGTCCCCAGGGTGCCCTGGGCCTGCTGTATGCCTCGGCTGCGCCGGTCCACCCCGCTCCTCCTGCCCCGCACCCTGCGGGCACGGCCCGAAACCTACCCGAGGACAGGGGAGGCTACAAGAACCCGCTGCGCTCCCGGTTGAGCGCGAGCAGCTTCTCCAGAATGGCCTCGTCCGAGAGGCCGGGGTCCCAGCCGTAGGCGGCGAAGACCGCTTCGTCGAGCTTCCGGTGGGCGAGGTCGAGCCAGGCGGGGCGCTGGTTGTAGAGGTTGGTGAGGGTGCGCTTCTTGAGGCGGGCCGCGGCCTCGGCGCCCACCGGGACGTGGCGGGGGTAGCGCACGGTGCCGATGCCCCGGGCGTCCGGGTCGCGCACGTAGCGTCTCCAGGGCCCGTCGGCGGACCCCGGAAACTCCAGCACCTCCTCCCGCGTCCACTCCGGCGGGTCGAGCCAGCGCCGGCGCAGCTCGTCGAGCTCCCGGGCGGCATCCGCAACCGCGGCGTAGGGCGGGGCTTGCCCCGCCGAACCCGGAGGCCCGAGGGCGCGCGCCGGGGCAAGCCCCGACCTACGGTCTTCGGCGATGGCTTCCCGGTAGGGCCCGCTCGGCGCGCCGCCCCTAACGATGCCTTCGGGGAAGGGGAAGGTCTCGAAGCAGGTGGTGGGGGTGTAGCGGGGCCGGCTCTCCAGTTGGGTCCCGAGCCGAAGCGCCCAGACCTCGTGGATGCGGGAGTGGAGGAGGCCGAAGAAGGCGTCGTCGGAGCGGGCGAAGACGATGAGCTGGTGGTCTGGCAGGGTGGGGGCCTCCATCCAGACGAACAGCCGATGCTTGGAGACCGTGGTCGTGGCGAGGAAGCGCGGCAGCGGGGCCAGGGCGGCCCGCATCCCCGGACGCGCCTCCACGTGACGCCACCACAGGTGGCGATAGGTCTCCCGCGCGTTTCCGGCACGCTGGGGCAGCACGTATGTTCGCGCGTGCTCGAAGGGCGCTTCGTAGGCTGCCGCCTCCGCTTCGCCGCGCTCCCCGAAGTCCACGATCCACACGCCTCGGGGCCGTCGGGTCACGTCGAGGCCATTGGTCCACGGGACCACCACGTCCGCGTTTGGCCGGCCGTGGGGCGTGGGTTCCGTGAGCATGGGCCGGGCGGCCTCCTCGCTCAGGTCGAAAGGCCCCCCCTTGGTGTCCCCCATGAACGCGAGGCCCACGTTCCCGGCAAGGCGCCGGGCCGAGGCGACATCGGCCGCCGCGCCGAGGTTGGCGTGGATCGCGGCGACGGGCTGCCCGTCCAGCACGCGATCGGACGCGATGCCGGCATCGAACCCAACCATGGACACGTGGACGGCGGCTCCGTCCAAGATCCACTGCCGGTCGCTCTCGGCGAAGAAGATGTCGCCGGTTTCCTTGATCCGCTCCAGCACCTTGCGGTTCGCGCCCCCGCGAATGCCCTGGGTGGCAAGGAGGCCCGCGCGACCGCACCGGGCCTCGGCGATCATGGCGCGTGCCTTCTCGAACCAGTAAGCGCACAGATCGGCCTCGGCCGGGACCCGGCCCTTCCAGAGGGCGAACAGGCGCTCCACGTACCCATCCCCAAGCTCCGCCCGCAGCTTCTTCCCGCCCAGGAACGGCGGATTCCCCACGATGAAGTCCACGGCGGGCCACTCGGGCTCCCTGGGCTGCTCGGGGTCGGTGAGGTCGAGGATGGCGTCCATGAGGAGGAAGTTCCGGTCCATGGGGCGCAGGATGGGCTCCTGGGTGACCCCGAAGCCGTTGGCCCGGGTCCACTGGAGGTAGCCGATCCACACGGTCATCTGGGCCAGCTCGTGGGCATAGGGGCTGACCTCGATGCCGTGTAGCTGCCAGGGGCCCACCATGGGGAGGAAGGACCCCAGGCCCCGTTCCATGGCGTAGACGATGGCCTCCTTCTCCAGGTCCTTGAGCTTCTGGAGGGTCACGTAGAGGAAGTTGCCCGAGCCGCAGGCGGGATCGAGCACCTTGACCTGGGAAAGGCGGATCAGGAAGCGGTGGACGACCGAGGTGGCCTCGCCCCGGGCCTTCTTCTGGTAGGGAGCGTTCGCCGAACGCAACCCGGGGGGCGGACGGCTCGGCGAGCCGTCCATACCGGGGATCTTCCGCCCCGTGGCCAGGAGGCTGTCGCAAACCTGCTTCGCCTCCTCCCACTCGCGCCGCAGGGGGGCCAGCACCACGGGGTCCACCAGGGTCTCGATGTCTTCGCGGCTGGTGTACTGGGCTCCGAGCTGGGCGCGCTGGGCGGGGTCGAGGCCCCGCACGAAGAGGGTGCCGAAGATGGAGGGGTCCACCGCGCTCCAGTCGAGCCGGCCCGCGGCGGCCAGGCTCGCAAGCTCTTCTTCCTCCAGCTCCAGGGCCTCGGCCGAGGCGAAGAGCCCGCCGTTGAACCGGCGGATGGTCTCCAGGCCGAAGTCGCCGCCCCCCGCCATGGCCTCGAAGAGCTGACCCGCCAGGCGGGCGAAGCGCGCGGGCTCGGGGCGGGTCTTCTCCAGGAGGCTGGTGAAGAGCCCCGCGGGCAGAAGCCCGATGTCCTCGGCGAAGAAGCAGAAGACCACCCGGTCCAGGAAGGGGGCGACGGCCTGGGGATCGCAGCCCCGGGCGCGCAGGGCCAGGGCGATCTCGCCGATGCGGCGCGCGGCCTCGGTGGTGACCGCCTCGCTCGTGGCGCCGGGCTTGAGCTTGGCCGGGGCGTGGAAGAGCGCGTGGAGGATCTCGAGGTTGCGGGGGCTGCCGAGCTCGGCCAGGGCAAGCTCGTGGACGGCCGTGGCGGTGGCGGTGAAGTTGGTGCGCACCACGATGAGCTCCAGGTCGCACACCACCAGGAGCGGCGGGTTCTCCAGCGCCTCGCGGTACTGGAGGAGCTGGTCGTAGGCCGCCCCCAGGTCCTTGTGCCGCCCTTTGTACTCCCAGGCAAAGCACCCCCGCTTCCACACGTCGGCCCAGCCCTGCCGCGACGTGCCGGAGCCGTGCCTGGCCGCCCCCTTCTCGAAGGTGAACCACTCTCCCGCCGGGTCGGCCTCGGCCGGCTTGGGGTGACCCACGAGCTCGCACAGGTCCAGAAAGTGCTGCTGCGCCGCCTGCCGCTCGCCGAGCTCGGCCTTCTGCCACTTGGCGATGAACTGGGCCGGATTCATGAAGCCCTCCCGGAAGCTCGTCCTTCCCGGAAGATACAGGGCCGGCCGCCCTCGGCACAACAGGGGAACCGGTTCACTACGGAACCTCGCCCCCGGGTGCAGGCTTCGCGCGACGCCCGCCGACCCGGGAGCCCGGAATGTTGTACAATTCTTCTCAAGTCTTACGGTCGGCAACCCGAAACAAGAGGGGCGCTGCCGAAGGCGCCCCCTGGGCGCCAACTCACGGCTCATTCACCTGCAGGGGAGAGGAGGAACCCCATGGGCTGGAAGGACGTACCGGTTCGGTGGAAGATCGCGGTGTGCTTCCTCTTGCAGCTCGGGGTCACGGCGGCCGGGGGCCTTCTGGCCTTCTCGGCGGCCGAACGCATTTCGAACGCGGCCCACCGGGTTCGGGACGACCGGGCGGTGGCGGACGCTCTCGCCCAGGGGCTGCAGAAGGACGTCCTTCGCATGTGGCAGTGGCTCACCGACATCTCGGCCACCCGGGGGCTCGACGGGCTCGACGACGGCTTCGCCGAGGCGGAAGAGAACTACCGTTCCGCCCAGGCCATCCTGGACCGCCTCGAGGCCCACATGGGGGCCTCGGGGGACGAGAATGCCCTCTCGGCGGTGAAGGCCATCCGGGAGAGGATGGGGCCCTACTACCGGCTCGGCGTGCGCATGGCCCAGGCCTACGTGGCGGGGGGCCCGGAGGCCGGCAACCGCCTCATGGGCGACTTCGACCGGGAGGCCGAGGCCCTGGAAGAGGCCTTGGAACCCTTCGTGGAGGCAGCCCACGCGGGGCTGGCGGCAGACATCGAGGCGGTGACCGCGCTGGTGGACCGGCTCAAGGCGGGCGTGATCGTGGCGGTGGCTCTTTCCCTGGCCCTGGTGGCGTGCCTGGGGTGGACCCTGGCCCGCTCCATCACCGTGCCCCTGGCCCAGGTGCTTTCCCTTACGCGATCGGTGGCCTCGGGGGACCTGACCCGGTCGGTGGCCGCAACCCGCCGGGACGAGTTCGGGGAGCTCTCGGCGTCGATGAACCAGATGTCGGGGCACCTGCGCGAGGTCGTGATCCACCTGGCCTCGGCCGCCGAGAGCCTGGCCGCCACGTCCCAGGAGCTCTCGGCCACCACGGCCGAGATGGCGGCGAGCAACGACGAAGTATCGGTGCAGTCCCAGGGCGTGTCGGCCTCCGCCTCCCAGATGCGGGCCACCGTGGACCAGCTCGCCCAGGGCAGCCAGTCGGTGGACCGGTCCGCGTCGGAAGCCCTGCGCCAGGCCACCGAAGGCGGAAAGGTCATCGGCCGCGCCCTGGAGCGGCTGGGGGAGATCGCCTCCGTCGTGGGCGACGCCAGCCGCACCGTGGGCGCCCTGGGAGAGCAGTCGGAGCGCATCGGCGACATCCTCTCGGTGATCGAGGACATTGCCGACCAGACCAACCTGCTGGCGCTGAACGCGGCTATCGAAGCGGCCCGGGCAGGGGAGCAGGGCCGGGGCTTCGCCGTGGTGGCCGACGAGGTGCGAAAGCTCGCCGAGAAGACCGTGCGCGCCACCAAGGAGATCGGCGACATGGTCGTCACCATCCAGCGAGAGAGCCGCAACGCGGTGGCCGCCACGGCCAACGGCACCACTGCCGTGGAGCGGGGCGTGGAGGAGGGCAGCCGAGCCCAGGCGGCAGTGGCCGACATCGAAACGCGCGTGCGAGCCGCGGCCGCCGAGGTGGGAGTGATCGCCGCCGGGGCGGGGCAGCTTGCCCAGATGCTCGGAGGCGTCTCCATCAACGTGGAGCAGATCGCCCAGGGGGTGGAGCAGAACGCCGCGGCCTCGGGCGAGGTGGCCCGTACCGCCGTGGCCCTCTCGGAGAGGGCGGAAGAACTGCGAGCGCTGACCGGGCGGTTCCGGGTGTAGCAACCCGCCCCTGCGCACCCACGAGAAAGGGGTTGCGGCCATGCCGCAACCCCTGGATGCCCTCTGGTGCCGAAGGTCGGACTCGAACCGACACGGGTGTTACCCCACTGGATTTTGAGTCCAGCGCGTCTACCAATTCCACCACTTCGGCAGGTGTCGGCGGAGTATAGGGAGGCGGCCGGCGGGGTGTCAAGACGGGCGCCGGGCCTGGCAACGGGCCGGTTGACACCTCCGGGAAGCGTCTGCTATAAGGCTGCTTCCCTCGTGGGGCTGTAGCTCAGCTGGGAGAGCGCTTGAATGGCATTCAAGAGGTCGTCGGTTCGATCCCGATCAGCTCCACCACGAATTTCAAGGGGTTAGGCGAAAGCCTAACCCCTTCGGTTTTTTCCCAGGCGGGAGTTTCCCGTCCAGCATCGCTGACGCCGCGGCGTCTCCCCCCAGCAGCGCGTGAGGGTACTTCCCCGTACTCGTAGAACTCCTCATTCATCGGGATTCTTCTCGCGCTCAGACCACCATCCTTTTTGTCGCAGCTCGTGGCGAGTTGGTGTAGAGTTACCCGCATAACTCGCTATAGGAGCCGACATTGAAGATTGACGCACTCGTGAGCGATGCCATCGTTCTCGCAGAGCTCGGCCGCCGGCTGGGCAAGCGGCGCGTGGAGCGCGACCTCACCCAGGCCGCGTTGGCCCGGGAAGCCGGCGTCGGAAAGCGGACCGTGGAAAGGGTCGAGGCCGGCGAAACGGTCCAGGTTACGACGCTCCTTCGCATCTTGCGTGTCCTGGGCCTGCTCGAGTCCCTGGACGCGGCGATCCCTGAACCTGGGCCCCGCCCCATGGACCTGCTGCGGCTGCGGGGGAAAGAGCGCAAGCGCGCATCGTCCGGGGCCCGTCGGGGGAAGGCCGGCTCCCAGTGGTCCTGGGGGGACGAGACGTGACCACGGTCGGGGAAGTCAAGCTGTGGGGACGCACGATCGGCGCCGTTGCCCTGGAGGAGGGGGCTCAGGCCGCCTCCTTCGAGTACGACAGAGCGTTTCTGCAAAGCGGCATCGAGGTCTCGCCGCTGCACAGCCTTTGACGTGACCTACAGCTTCCAGCCCGCCGGCAGATGGACCTCCGTGCACCAGATGACCTTGAACGGCAAGCGGGATCACTTCACGCGCGATGATCTGCGCACGTGCGCGCAACGGGTTGCCCTGAGGCGGGGCCGCGCTGAAGCGATCTTGCAGGAGGTCCGCGCCGCCGTGTCCCGGTGGCCCGAGTATGCGCAGGAGGCAGGGGTTCCATCCCAATGGCGAGACCTCATCGCCCATTCCCACCGCATGGACCTGTAGCGCAAGATCCTTCCACAACCTCGCCCGGCAAGAGCCGGGCACGGCTTTTCTGCGATTGCCCTGCCTGTCGGATTCGGTCATCTCGTGGACCTGGGCGAGCGCTCGGAGGTAGGATGCGGCGAGATTCCCACCCCTTGGTCTGCCCGGGCCCGGCCCAGCCGACGCTTTTCCAAGAGTGACCCGTTGATCGGACCCGACCCCGCCAACCCCCATCCCCTCGCCGCTTTTCCCCGGGTGTGTTTCGTTCGCAACACGGTGTCCAATCCCAACATCGTGGTGGGCGAGTACACGTACTACGACGACCCCGACGACGCCGAGAACTTCGAGAGAAACGTCCTCTATCACTACCCGTTCGTCGGAGACCGCCTCGTCATCGGCCGCTTCTGCGCCATCGCCACGGGCGTGACGTTCCTCATGAACGGGGCCAACCACCGCCTGGGGGGAATCTCCACCTATCCCTTCGAGATCTTCGGGAACGGCTGGGAGAGGGCGGCGCAGGCGGGCGAGGAGCCCAGCCGGGGAGACACGGTGGTGGGCAACGACGTGTGGCTGGGGTACCGGGCGACGGTTCTGCCCGGCGTGCGGATCGGCGACGGGGCGATCGTCGCCGCGTGCTCGGTGGTGGCCGCCGACGTGCCGCCCTACGCGGTGGTTGCCGGCAACCCGGCGCGGGTGGCTCGCATGCGGTTTTCCGCGGCGGCGGTGGAGGAGCTGCTGGAGATCGCGTGGTGGAACTGGCCCCCGGACAAGATCACCCGAAACATCGAGCGAATCGTCTCGGCCGACGTGGCGGCGCTGCGGGCCGCCGTCTAGCCGAAACACCTCTCGGAACAAACGATCCCCGCGGCCGCCTAGAAGGCCGACCACTCCACCCCCGCCAGCCCCAGGTAGCGCAGGGCGCTCCCGAACTCGTCGCGGTTGCCGCCGGAGCCGTGGGCTCCGAAGGCGAAGAGGCGCCAGTGGTCCGAGAGGTTCCACTCGGCGAAGCCGGTAACGAGCTGGCTTCCGTCGTCGAGGTTCTGGGTGCTCCGCAGGAGGAGGGTGAGGCGGCGGGCGATCTCGGTGTGGAGGTACTGGACGAACAGGTAGTTCCTGCGCAGGAGGCGCAGGCGGGTGGAGAAGCCGTCCGGATCCGGGGCTGCGAGCCCTGCCGCCGCGAGTGCGCCCGCCCCGTGGGCCAGGTCGAAGAACCGCTCGGCCTCGGCGTCGTCGTAGCCCTCGCGGTAGTAGAGATACTCGGCCGAGAGGGTGGGGCCAAGGCGGAGCGTGTAGGCCGCCCCCAGCAGGGACGTGGGAAACCACCGCGGCACGTCCTTCTTCGTCTCCTCCAGGGCGACCCCCAGGGGGGGCGGGCCGTCGGCGGGATAGCGCGCGCGGGTGCCCCGGGAGACCCCGGCCTCGGCGTAGAGGAGCAGGGCCTCGGTCGCGGTCACCTGGCCGTAGCCGCGCAGGGAGGGCCGGACCCCGGTGCCGGCGTGGAGGAGGAGCGCCCCGTGGGCGGCGTACCCCAGGTAATCGAGCTTGAGGGCCTGGGACCCGCGCCACTCGCCGCCGGGCACATCCCCCTCTCCCCGCCCGGTGTTGGCGATCCACGAGAGGGTCCAAGCTGCCGTGGGCAGCCATACGACCCGGGCGAAGTCCATCCCCGGGACCTCCCGCACGGGGTTCTCCCGCCCGTTGTCGGCGAAGAAGGGGTTGGAGGGGTTGGCGAGCTGCCCGGGACCCCACTGGAGGTTCTCGCGGCCAAGAGATGCGAAGAGGTTCTGCCGGAGCCGGAGCTGGGCGGAGCCTTCCAGCAGCACGACCTCGGCGTCGGTGTCGGAGTCCCCCGCCGCGGGACCCTCCTGCCAGTGCTCCCGGGCCCACCGGGCCCGGGGCTTGGCCAGGAGGGAGAGGCGGCCCAGGTCGGCCGAGAGGTCGAGCCGCACCTCGCCCTCCGAGACCTGGCGGGGCAGCGCCAGGAGACGGTTGTCGGGGTTGAGGCCCCCGAGGGACGGCTTCTGGTAGCGGTGGGAGCCCAGGAGGCGCAGGGTCGCCGAGCCCCGCTCGCGAAGCGCCCCGGCGAGGTCCGGTGCCTCCTCCGCCTCCTCCGCCTCCTCCGCTTCCGAAGCCTCGCCGGGGGCGACCCGGACCACGAGCGTCCCCGCTTCGCTGCGGGTTTCCGCCACGCCGTACCCCTGGGGCAGGGTCAGGAGGCTCTCGGCCTCCCCGATGACCCCGAGGGACAGCCGGTAGGCGGCCATCCGGGGGCCCGCAAGGCGAAACGCTCCCACTCCCTTCACCTCCCAGGCGAGGGAGAAGCGGTTGGCGTCGCCGCCCAGGAGGGGCGAGCGGATTCCGGGATTGGCGGCCGCGAGCTCTTCGCGCAGGCCGGGCCGGCGCCAGCCGTCGGGAGCCGCCAGCGCGTGGAGGAGGGTGCGGGGAACGCGAAAGGAGAGCTCCTCCCGGGCGTGGGCCGCCGGCCCGGAAACCGCCCCCAGGGCCCACAGGACCGCGAGGAGCGCCGACACCCCCCGGGGCCTCATTCGGCGCACCCGTTGACGAGCCGCACCACCGAGCGCCCGTCGGGGAAGTACTCCACCAGGTTCAGGCACCCGTAGTCCTGGGCCAGGGAGTGGAAGCGGCCGAGGGGCAGACCCAGGGCGTCGAAGAGGATCACCCGGTTGACCCCTCCGTGGGCCACCAGGCAGAGGGTCTCCCCCGGGTGGCGGGCCAGCACGGACCGGAGGGCGGGGAGCACCCGGGCGCGCAGCTGGGCCAGGCTCTCTCCCCCGGGCAGGACGAAGCCCTCCAGGTCGGCCCACCAGGCCTCCAGCAGGGCGGGCTCTTCGCGCCAGACCTCCCGGTACGGCCGGTCGTCCCAGCGGCCCATGTGGAGCTCCCGAAACGCCGGGTCCTCCCGCACGGGGAGGCCCCGGGCCCGGGCCACGGCCGCCGCGCCCTCCCGCGCCCGGGAGAGGTCCGACGCGTAGACCGCCGCGAGCGGCTCTCCGGCCAGGCGCCGGGCGGCCCGCTCCATCTGCTCCACCCCCCGGGGCGTCAGCGCCACGTCCACGTGCCCGTGGAGCACGCCGTCGCCCCCCACGTCGCCGTGGCGCAGCAGGTGGAGCCGGGTGGGCGCGGAGGCGGTCAAGAGATCCTCAGAAGAGCAGGTGGAGGCAGAGCAGGAAGAGGATCTCTCCGGTTTCCTCGGCAAAACCCAGGGTATCGCCGGTCACCCCCCCCAGGCGGCGGTGGAAGAACCCCTTGAGCCACCCCGTGTAGAGCAGGGTGAGCCCGAACGCCAGGAGGCCCCGCCACCCCAGGAGGAGGCACGGGAGCGCGGAGCCCAGGAGCGCCAGGTTCAGGGTGCCCCGGTCCAGGTGCTCGGTGTAGGGGGTGCCCAGGCCCGCCCGGGGCCGGGCGTAGATGCTCCCGTAGGCAAGCCACACCACGCTGCCCCGGGCGACGGCCGGGGTGAGCAGCAGCCCCCACGCCCGGATGCCCTCGGGCAGTAGCCCCAGCCCCAGGGCCTTGGTGAGGATCGCCAGGACCAGGGCCGCCGCCCCCACCGCCCCCACCCGGCTGTCCTTCATGATCTCCAGTGCCCGCTCCCGCGTCCAGCCCCCCGCCAGGCCGTCGGCGGTATCGGCCAGGCCGTCGAGGTGGAAGGACCCCGTGGCCCAGGCGAGCAGGGCCACGAGCACCGCCCCTTCGAGAACGCCCGGGAGCCGGTGCCCCAGCACCCAGTGGAACGCCACGAGCCCCGCCCCCAGGGCGAGCCCCACCAGGGGGAAGGCCCCCATGGCGCGGGCGAGCTCGCGCGGGGAGAACTCCCGCGCCTCGAAAAGGGGGATCGCGGTCAGGAACTGGAAGGCCACCGCGAAGCGCGACGCCATTTCAACCCTCCCGGTTGGAGACCCCGGCCTCCCCGAAGGTGGCCATCTCCGAGAGGATCTTGGCCGAAGCCTCCAGGACAGACATGGCCAGCGCCGCCCCGGTGCCCTCCCCGAGCCGGAGCTCCAGCACCAGGAGGGGGTTGTGCCCGAAGTGCTCCACCATCCGGATGTGGGCCCGCTCCTGGGAGAGGTGGGAGAGGAAGAGGTAGTCCGCTGCCGCCGGCGCCAGGCGCACCGCCACCAGGGCCGCCGAGGTGGAGATGAAGCCGTCCACCGCCACCGGGAGGCGCCGGGCCGCCGCCCCCAGGCACAGGCCGGTCATGGCCGCGATCTCGAGGCCGCCCACCTTGGCGAGCACGTCCAGGGGATCGGTGGGATCGGGGCGGTTCACCGCCAACCCCCGGGCAATGGCGTCGGCCTTGCGCCGGAGCCCCGCGTCGTCGACCCCGGTGCCCCGCCCCACCACCTCGTCGGGGGTGAGCCCCGTGAACGCCGCCAGGATGGCCGAGGCCGGGGTGGTGTTGCCGATGCCCATCTCGCCGACGCCCAGGAGGTCCACCCGGTCGGCGGCGGCCCGGGCGGCGAGCTCCTCCCCCACGCCCACGGCCCGCAGTGCCTCGTCCCGCGTCATGGCGGGGCCTCGGGCGAGGTTTCGGGTGCCCCGGGCCACCTTGGCGTGGATGAGCCCCCCGGCGCCGCCGAAGTCGTAGTCCACCCCCACGTCCACCACCGCGATCTCGGCCCCCACGTGCCGCGTGAGCACGTTGATGGCCGCGCCGCCCCGCAGGAAGTTCAGCACCATCTGGGGCGTCACCTCCCGGGGAAAGGCGCTCACCCCCTCCTCGGTCACCCCGTGGTCCCCCGCCAGGGTATACACCCGCTTGCGGCGGATGGCGGGCCGGGTGGTGCGCTGGATGGCGGCCAGGCGCCGGGCCACCTCCTCCAGCCGCCCCAGGCTCCCCGGGGGTTTGGTCAGATCGTCCAGGCGGGCCTGGGCAGCGGCCAGGTCCGCGGGGGCCAGGGGCTCGATGCGCCCCACCAGGGCGCGAAGCTCGTTCTCGGTCACGGGTGCCTCCTCAGAAGGGAAAGGGGAGATCGTACACAAGAAGGACCCGCGGGGAAACCCGCGCCCCGTCCGCAGGAGCGGGCTTGTCCGCGAACGGGCCCTCTCCCCGGAACCGGCCTCCCGAGCCCGGGATTCGCGGCCGAGGTCGCCCCTACCGCAGGCGCAGGGGCAGGCCCGAGACCACCAGGTAGGCCTCGTCCGCGCGGGCGGCGACCTCCTGGTTGAGCTTGCCGGCCAGGTCCCGAAAGCGGCGGGCCAGGGCGTTCACGGGCACGATGCCCGACCCCACCTCGTTGGTCACCACCGCGAGGCGGCCCGGGTAGGCCTCCAGGGCGGCGAGAAATTGGGAGACCGCGGCTTGGACCGCCCCCTCGTCGTCTCCGTGGGCCTCCAGGACGTTGGAGGCCCAGAGGGTCAGGCAGTCCAGGAGCGCCCCCCCGAACCCCGCCGCCTCCGCCAGGGCGGCCGGAAGATCCAGGGGCTCTTCCCGGGCCGCCCACCGCTCCCCCCTGTCGGTCCGGTGGGCCGCCACCCGGTCTGCCATCTCCGGATCCCGCACCTCGGCGGTGGCGATGTAGAGCAGCCGCCCGGGCCAGCCCTCGGCCGTCTTCTGCGCAAAGCGGCTCTTTCCGCTGCGGGCGCCGCCGGTGACGAAGACGATGTGGCGCAAGATGCCTCCTTGGGGGGTCGGCCGAGTTGGGGAGCCATGGGACGTATGGGGGTCATGGGACGTATGGGACGTATGGGACCTATGGGACCTTTGGGTCGGACGGAACCGGCGCTCTATGCCCCATGCTCTATGCCCTATGCTCTTCAGAACACGTTGCCGATGGTGAAGTACCAGACCCAGGCGTCCTCGCCCTCCCGGGGGTCGAGGTTGAAGCCCAGGTCCAGGGAGAGGGGACCCACGGGGGTGAGATAGCGCAGCCCGCCCCCCGCGCCCTGTCGGATGCCCGTGCTCCCGGGGAAGCCCGGGGTCCGGTTCCACACGTTGCCCGCGTCCCAGAAGGCCGCTCCCCCGAGCTGCTTCCACAGGGGAAACCGGAGCTCCGCCTTGAGGTTCCCCATCACGTCGCCCCCCACGGGGGTGCCGTCGGCGGCCCTGGGCCCGGCCTCGTCCTTCTGGAACCCCCGCAGGGTGCTGCGCCCTCCCAGGAAGAAGCGCTTGTTCACGGGTAGATCCGCGGCGCTCCCCAGGCGCACGGCGATCCCCCCCCGGGCCAGCAGCGCCAGGGTCACCCTCCCCGCGGTGAAGAACCCGCTCGCGGACCCCAGGTATCGCTCGTACTCCACGTCGGACCCGAAGGCGTTCGAGGCCCACTCCACCTGGACGGTGTGGTGGTAGCCCCGCCGCGGGTTGAAGGGGTCGTCCCGGGAGTCCCACACGAGCACCGGCCCCAGGGCCGAGAGGAGATAGGCGTTGATTTGGTCCTGACCCACCACGGTTTCGTCCACCACGTCGGCGAGCTCGTTGTCTTCGATCGTGTAGAAGAGGGAGCCCCTGACGTTCTCCCCGAACTCCCGCTCGAGAGACGCCTGGAAACCCAGGGAGGAGAGGTTGTACGCGTCCCGGTTCTGGTAGCTCTTCACGAGCGTCAGGCCCAGCTCGAGGCGCCGGCCCAGGAGCCACGGCTCCCGGAAGTTGACCGCCCAGGACCGGTCCAGCTGGTCGAAGTCGTACCGAAGGCCCAGGCTGCGCCCGGAGCCCCAGAGGTTGGCGTGGGAAAGCGAGGCCGAGCCCTTCACCCCCTCCTCGGTACCGTAGCCCAGGCCCAGGGTCACGCTGCCCGCGTCCTGCTCCTCCACCTCCACCCACGCGTCGCGCACCTCGTCCCCCGGATTCCGGGTCAAGGGCTCGATGCGCACCCGCTGGAAGAACCCCAGGCGGTACAGGCGCTGCCGGCTGCGCTGCACCTCCTGGGGATCCCAGAGATCGCCGCTCCGGAAGGTGAGCTCCCGCTGGACCACCTTGGTCTGGGTGCGGGCATTCCCCGAGACCACGGTTTCGCCGAACCGGACGCGCGGGCCGCCCCGGATGCGGTAGGTGGGGTGGACGAGGCCCGCCTCGTAGTCCCGTTCCACCTCGAGCTCCACGGCGGCCTCGGGGTGGCCCCGCCGTTCCAGCTCCCTCAAGATGCGCAGCCGCGCCTCCCCCAGCTCCCCGGGGTCGGACGGAGCTCCCGGCCGGAGGGCGGCCGCCGCCTGGATCTCGCCGGGATCGAGCGCCCCGTTGCCGTCGAAGGCGATCTCCCCCAGCCGGTAGAGGCGCCCCTCGTCCACGCGCAGGCGAAGCGACGCCTTGCCCGCGGGCGACACAGACAGCCCCGCCACCTCGACCCGCGCCTCCGGGTATCCCCGGGAGGCGTAGTAGTCCACGACGACCTGGAGGTCACGGTCGAGGGCCTCCTGGGTAAGAGGGGGGGGGCGGACGATCCCGCCGACCACGAGGGAGAGGTACTGCCGCAGGCTCGCCGACGAGACGTTCTTGTTGCCCTCGAACGCCACCTCGGCCACACGCACCCGGGGCCCGCGCTCGGTCCGGAAGACGATGCGGCGGCGGCCGTACGCCCAGGTATCCTCGGTCTCCACGGAGGCGTGGTAATGGCCCTGGGCGCGCAGGTACTCCTCCATCAGCTCGGCGGTGCGCTCGATCCAGTGGCCGTCCAGGGGTTCCCCGAAGCGCCCGCGGGCGATCTCCCGCAGGGCATCGGCGGCCCACTCGTCCACGTCCTCCACCCGGACGTCGATGGCTTCTCCCAGCGTCAGGGGTAGCGAGAGCACGGCGCCGTCCCCCTCGGCGCGAAAGGCGGCGCGCCCGATCCGGGCTTCCGGGTAGCCTTCCCGGTGCAGCACGTCCACCACCCGGCGCACTCCGTCGCGCAGCTGCCGCCGGGAGGCCGGCGCGCCCTCCCTCAGCCCCAGGAGGGCCACGAGCCGGGGGCGCTCCATGGGGGGCACCCCGTCGTCGCCCGGCTCCTCCAGCGCCTCGATGCCCTCCAGGCGAAGGATGCGCTGGGGCGCACCCTCGTCGATCTCGATCACGAGGCGCAGCCACAGGCCGTCCCCCACCGGCTCCACGCGGTGCCGCACCTGGACCGAGGGAAAACCCTCGTTCTCGTAGAGCTCGCGCAGGGCCTCCACGTCCCGGGCGAACACGGTCTCGCTCAGGGGGCGGTCCACCCGGGTCTCGAGGCGGCCCCGCAGGGCCGCGTCGCGCAGCGCCCGATTCCCCCGCAGGCGCACACTGCGCACCAGGGGCTCTGGTACCACCTCCAGCGCCAGGGCGACGGAGCGCTCCTCCAGGGCCCCCCGCACGATCACGTCCCGCACCCCGACCTTCTGGGCCAGGCGCAGCAGGCCTCTCTGCACCCTCCGGATCTCATAGACCTCTCCGGGGGCGAGGCCGAAGAGCTGCCGGATCTCCCGGTCCGGGACGAGGCTCGGGTTCACGATCTCGATCCGCGCCACGCGACGGCCTTGCGCCGCCGACAGATGGGTGTCGTAGGCCTGCGCCGTCTTCGGGAACAGGAGCAGTGTCCAGAGCAGGCACAGGACCAAGAGCTTCGGACGTCGCCGGGCCCGGGACGGTTGAGAGGTCGGGCCGGCGCGCGTCATCGGAACGGGAACCGCCAGCGGATCTCGCCCCCCAGGGACCCCTGGGCCTGGGCGCCCCGGTCGGTCCAGGTGCCGAGCAGGGAGACCCGAGGGGTGAGGGAGTACTGGGCCTCCAGGGTCTGCTCGGTCTCGCCCCCGATGGCGGCGGAGTACCGGGCGAACAGGGACCTGGTGATCGCCTTGCCCACGGTGACCCGGGGCACGGTGGTCTGGGTGGCCGGAGAGTAGGCGGGGTCGATGGAGAACTGGTCGAAGCCCAGGAGCTCACCCACCTCGGTCTCGAGCTCGTCCTGGAGCCGGCCGGTGAAGAAGCTTGCGGCCTCGGCGGCGGTGAGCGCCTGGGCGTCCTGCATTTCCCCGGCCGTGGTTCCCAGGGTGAGGAGCGCCACGATGTCGTTGTGGGGAAGGGTGGGCAGGCTCGAGAGGTTCACGTGGTAGTCGTCCAGGGGCCCCGAGATGTCGACGCTCACCGAATACTGGCGCACGGTGGTGCGCACGTGCACGTCCAGGACGGGCACGGGGCGGGTCTCGCCGAGGAACTCCACGGAGCTGCGAAGGACCTCGTACTCCACGGCGCGCAGGCGCGCCGTTCCCTCCCGCACCTCGACCCGGCCCCAGAGCACCGGCCTGGGCAGGTATCCGCGGGCGCGAAGGTCCACAGCCAGGGACAGGTCGGCCAGGTTGTTCTCCACCCGCAGGTTGTCGTCTCCCCGAACCGAGACGTCCACGAAGACCGTCCCGGCCTCGGGCACGCCCCGCACCTCCCGAGGGCGCCGCTCCAGGGCCTGGAAGATCAGGGTCTTCAGGTTGACCCGCTGCTCGTAGAGAAACTCCTTCAACCGGACGTCGCCCCGGATCTCGGGCCGGTCCACCGTGCCGGTGAGCAGCAGGTCGGCATCGAAGAGGCTGTGCACCCTCGGGGGGCGCTCCGGGGCGATGTTTCGCAGCTCGGCCAGCAGCCGCAGTGAGCCGGGGCGAAGCCCCTCCATGCCCACCACCCCTTCCACGTGGGCTCGGCCCATCCCCACCTGGGCGTCCACCCACTCGATCACGAAGCCCTTCTCCGCGTCGAAAAAGCCCGACGCCTCCAGATCCTCGATGGGTAGATCCAAGGCCTCCAGGGCCAGCGTCGCACCGGGCTCCACCGCGATCGGTCCGGCCAGGCGAGGGGAGGCCCAAGGGCCCCGCCACTCCAGCTCCGCCCGGGCCGTGCCGGAGCTGCGCCGTACCCCGGGCACCCAGCGTCGCAAGACGTCGAGCTCCAGGGTTGCCTGGGCGTCCAGGTCCCACGCCTCGCCGGGCCGGAACTCCCCCGAGGCGGAAAGCCCGAAGCCGTTCCCGGCGAGCCGCAGGCTCTCGATTCGCACGTCTCCCCGGTCGTACGCAAGCCGCACGGGAACCGGCGCCTCCAGGGCGATCGGCTCCAGCGCCACGCGCAACCGGGAGAGCTCCAGCCCAGCCGACACCCCGCTTTCGGGAACCCAGCGCACCTCGCCCCGGCCGTCGGCCTCCCCCCCGAAGTCCTCGGGAATCGCCAAATGGGCCACCCACCCCTGCAGGGGCACCGCCTCCAGCTCCACCACGGCCGAGAGGGCCTCTCCCGGGGCCCAGCCGCCGCGCAGCGCGACGCCGCGGCCCTCCTGTGCCGAGAACTCTGCCCGGCCGCCGTCCCAGGAGGCCGACCACTCCCACAGGGAGGGAAGCGCCGGCGCCCACGCCAGGCCTTCGATGCGTCCGGAGGCGGTCGCCTCCCCCACCGTGCCGCCCTCCCCCCGCGCGCTGGCCCGGGCGGTGAGGAGCCCTTCCAGGGGCCGCAGGGGATGGTCGTCGGGAAGCAGCGCCGTTGGGGCAAACCGGTCGAGCTCCACCCGGGCGCGCCACGCCGGGCGGGCCGGCTCTTCCAGCTGCGCCTCGAGCATCACCCCCTGGGAGTCCACCCGGATTCGGGGACGCCCTCCGGGGCTCTCGGCGCGAAACCGCCACTCGGGCAGGAGAACCCCCCCCGCCACCACCAGACCGGTCACCGTGCCTTCCAGCTCCAGGTCGTCCACAGCCCCCACGGCAGCAGCCGCGCCCTGGGCGGCCCGGAGCCGGTCGAGGGAGGCGACGGCCCGCCCCTGGGCGGTCATGCGGCCCACCGGCACGGGGGCCAGCGGGCGGAAGCGGGCCAGCCGCAGGTCACGCAGGGTGACGCCGAGCTCCAGGGGGGTGCCTTCCCGGAACGAGGCGAGCCCCGTGACGCTCGCCTCCCCGCTCCAGGCCGAGGCGGAAAAGCTCAGGCCCTCCGGCTCGTAGTGCCCCCCCACGACCACCCGCTCCAGGGCGACGTCCTGCCAGGAGACCCCTGCCGCTTCCCCTGTCCAGGAGACCTCCAGTGCCGGCTCGCTGCCCCCCAGGGCTCCCCGGGCCTGGACCCGGCCCGTGAGGCTCTCGCCCCGGAGCCCCTGGGGCAGGAGCTCGGAGGGCAGCGCCCCCCAGGGAAGAGCGGCGAGGACGGCGTCTGCCGCCAGGGGAAGGTCCTCCGAGAGACCCAGCTCGGCCCGCACCGACAGGCCCGTGCCGAACGCCCGGGCCTCCCCTTCCACGCCCCCATTCCCGTAGCGGGCTTCCACTTCCACCGCCCCCAGGGATCGCCCCAGCAGGACGAGCTCCGGGAACCGCCCGGCCACCGACACCGTGGGAGACCCGTACGCCCCCTCGACGCGCACGTCCCCTGCGAAGGCGCCCTGGGTCGGAGACTCCCACCCCAGTGCCTCGGCCAGGACCTCCGGCCGGACCTCGGACACCCCACCTTCGAGGCGAAACGCGTCCCGATCCCCTTCTCCCCGAACGCGCGCCACCGCACCGTAGGCCCAGAGCTCGCCCGCTTCGAGCGTCCAGGAAGCAGCAGAGCCGCGGCCTCGGGCCTCCACCCGGGATACTTGAAGTCCCCCTCCCGAGACCTCCGTGGCGCCGGCTTCGCCCGCAAACCAGGGGCCCGCGAGCGGGCCCCCCAGGCGCCCCCGCGCCCACGCAGCGCCCCCCAGCCCCCCGGGGAGAACGAGGCCGGCGGCCCCGGCGAGGCCCGCGAGGGTCGAGACCTCGGGGATGGCGGCCCCCACGTCGAGGGCATACTCGCCCTCCGGGTAGAGCCCCACAGTGCCCGACCCTTCGAGTCGGCCCGCGGGCCCCTCCACGACCGCAGACTCCAGAGTGAGGTCACGCAGGTCGTATCGGGTGGTTGCCCGGAGTCTGCCCAGTTCCTCACCCCAGAGCTTCACCGAGGCCAAATCCAGGTCGTACGAGAAGACCAGCTCGTCGTAAGACCCTCCGAAACTCCCCACCGCCAGGCCCCGGGCGTCAAACCCCCCCGGCACATAGGCCCGCACCACTTCCAGGTCTCGAATCGTTACGTCGGTATCGAGCCACAGGCCCTCGGCGTAGACGAGGCGCCCCGTGGGGATGACGACGGCCGCGGAGGGAGACTCCACCCGGGTGGCTCCGAACCGGATCTCCCGCGCCCCCACCGTGAGGTTCGACGTGAGCGAGCCGGAAGGAAGGGCAAAGACCGTCTCGCGCCCTCCGGCCGGGCCAACGGTCACGTCCAGGTCCCGAGCCCGGGCGTCCACGCGACACTCCAGGGCCAGCTCGGGCGCCAGGGGTCCCTTGGCTTCGAAGGTGCCCGACCCATGCACCCCCACCGGAAACCACCCCGGCACGAGGAGCCCCATGAAGGCGCGAAGGTCATAGTCCTCGGCCTGGCCGCGGGCCTCCAGGGCAATCCCCTCTTCCCACCCCAGGCGGCCCTCCACTGCGGCGGCCCGGACGGCGGAACTGCGGGCCTCCAGCGCCGAAAAGGACACCCCGCCCCGGTCCGCGGTCCATGCGGCCGAGGCCCCGTCCACGCGAACCTGCGCGAACCTGCCGGCTTCCAGGCGCAGGCTTCCCCGGGCTTCCGGCCGCTCGGTGGTGCCTGCGATCGTGGCGGCGACCGCCACGGCCGTCTCCACGGGTGCGAACTTCCCCAAGCCCACCGCATCGAGCCACGCCCCCGGGAGCTCCCGCAGGGAGACCGAGGCCGCCGCCTTCAGGTCGAGCAGCCGCCAGGGTCCCACGCGCCCCGAGGCCTCCAGGCTCAGGCGCGTGGTCCGAAGCTCCAGCCGGTCCACCCGCACCGCCGCAAAACGCCGCTGACCCTCGAACGCCAGCAGCTCCAGCGTCTCCTTCTCCCCGCGCCAGGTGACGCCGCCTCCGGCGAGCCGGGCGGTTCCCCGGTTCTCGGCCCAGGCCACCTCGACGAGGGGAAGCTCGAGCCGAAGGTCCAGGTCCGGCAACGCCAGGGCCACCGCACCGTCCGTGACCCGGAGGGCTTCGAAGACCACCGGGGGCAGGCCCCGCGGCTCCGGCCGGGCCTCCCCCGGGGGGCGGGGCGCGGGCCGCAGCTCCCCTTCGAAGTGCGGCGCGACCGCCTCGGCCTCCAGGTGCAGGGTTCCCGAGAGGGACTTGAAGAAGCGCAGGCGCACGCCCAGGCTTTCGGCCCGAAAGACCCACTCGCCCCCCGCAGACCGCGCCTCCAGCCCCGAGAGGCGCAGGGAAGGCCCCCAGGGGTCGAAGTCCGCTTCCCCTAGCCGCACCTCCACGCCCCCGGCCAGGGCCCATGCCGGGGCCTTGCGGGTCAGATACCGATCCACGGCGGGCAGTCTCAGGGCCCAGAACACCGCGACCGGCACCAGGAACAAGAGGGCGATGACGAGGACTCGTTTCAACGGAAACGGCTCTCTCCCGTCCCGTGCGGTGATTGAATTTTGCCGGTAAATCCAGTGTTCGAGGATAGTCGGCGGCGCGCGAAGGTGTCAAGAAACCGGCCGGGCCGGCCTTCGCTAGAGGTAACGCACTTCCTTGGTGGCGGCGTTGAGGACGAAGATGCGGTCGTTGTTGCTCTGGGGGTCGGCGGGGAAGACGAAGAAACCGGGCCGGTTGGGAGCAAATCCCTGGGAGTACCCGATCAGGGTCTCCCCATCCTTGAAGCGGACCTGGATCCTCTTGCCGAAGCCGGCCCGCTCCACATCGGTGCGCTCGCGGTAGGTGCGGTCGCCGCCGTAGTCCTTGACGAAGAACACCGCTTTCACACCGGTCAGGGAGACCTCCCGCACCTCGCCGGTGTCCTTGTCCGTCAGGTGGAACTTGTCCTTGTTGGGAAAGAAGTCGTTGGTGACGCCCTTGCGCAGGGTTCCCCCGGAGAAATGCACCACCACCGTGTTCTGCATGGGAGCCGCTCCTTTGCTGTCCGTTGCCCGGCCGGCCGCCGGCCTTCCCTGTCAGCCCCCGGCCCGAGCCGGAGGAACTGGTCCCCGCACCCTGCGATTGGAACGAAGGGGACCTCGTCTTGTCAAGGCGCCCGGGGTTCGGGGAGGCACACTTGGGCATGGCGGCGCCGGCCTCCCCCCGTGTAGAGTTCCGGGGCCGCGGGGCCCTTGCCCCGGCGGGAGCCGCCCGGAGGAGAGCCCCATGCCCACGATCGAAGAGGTGAAGGCGCACCTGGCCCAGCGGGGGGTCGAGGTGCGCCAGTTCGCCGAGCCCACCCCCACGGCGGAGACCGCGGCCCGAGCCGTGGGGTGCTCCCCCGGAGAGATCGCCAAGACCGTGCTCTTCGTCGTGGGCGGCGTGCCGGTTGCGGTGGTTACCAGCGGGGACCACAAGGTGCTCGGCAGCAAGCTCAAGAAGGCGACGGGCCTGACCGGGAAGGTCCGGCTCCCCAGCGGCGACGAGGTGGCGCGCCACACGGGCTACGCTCCCGGGGGCGTGTGCCCCTTCCTCCTGCCCCCGGGGCTCCGGATCGTGGTGGACCGGTCGCTCCGGCGGTTCCGCACGGTCTACCCGGCGGCGGGAGACGACCACTCCGCGGTGCCCCTCTCGGTGGACCGCCTCCTGCTGCTCACCGCGGCCCGGGAGGTGGACGCCTGCGAACCCCTGGAGGGGGAGGTTCTGGCCGCGAAGTAGCGGGCCGCGTGTGGAGGAGGATTGCCATGCTGATCGTCATGGAGCAGAGCGCGTCTGCCGAGCAGGTGGAGGCGGTGTCGGAGCGGGTGCGCAGCCTGGGCCTCACCCCCCAGCCGATCCCCGGCGGAAGCCGGGTGGCCATCGGCGTCCTGGGAAACCAGGGGTACGTGGACGAGGCTCCGTTTCGGGATCTGCCCGGCGTGCTCCAGTTCATCCACGTCACCAAGCCCTACAAGCTCGTGAGCCGGGACTTCCGGCCCCGGGACACGGTGGTGACCATCGGCGGGGTTCCCGTGGGCTGGGGCGAGGAGCCCGTGGTCATCGCGGGCCCCTGCGCCGTGGAGAGCCGGGGGCAGATGCTGGCCGCGGCCCAGGCCGTGAAGGCCGCGGGCGCACGGGTGCTTCGGGGCGGCGCCTTCAAGCCCCGCACCGGCCCCCACTCCTTCCAGGGCCTGGGGTTCGAGGGGCTCGAGATCCTGGCGGAAGCCGGCAGGGCGGTGGGCCTGCCCGTGGTGACGGAGGTCATGCGCATCGACCAGCTCGAGCGGGTCGCCGCCGTGGCCGACTGCATCCAGATCGGCGCCCGGAACATGCAGAACTTCGACCTCCTCAAGGAGGCCGGTAGGGCGGGCAAGCCCGTGCTGCTCAAGAGGGGCATGAGCGCGACCCTGGAGGAGTTCCTGGCCGCGGCGGAGTACATCCTCCTGGAGGGCAATCCCCAGGTGATCCTGTGCGAGCGGGGTATCCGCACCTTCGAGCGGGCGCTGCGCAACACGCTGGACCTGGCGGTGATCCCCTACCTGCGGGCGGAGACCCACCTGCCCGTCATCGTGGACCCGAGCCACGCCCTGGGGCGCCGGGACCTGGTGACCCCCATGGCGAAGGCCGCGCTGGTGGTGGGCGCTGCCGGCATCATGGTGGAGGTCCACCCGGACCCCAAGACGGCCCTGTGCGACGGCCCCCAGTCCCTGGACGGGGGAGGCTTTGCCCGTCTCATGGCAGAGGTGGAGGCGCTGCGCCGCGCGATGTCGCGGGTCTGACGCAGCCCGCCCGGCGCCTTACGGGGCCGCCCCCGGCCCCGGCAGGGGGGCGAACGCCGCGTGATTCGAGGTGAAGCCCGAGGGCGTGCGGGCGAGGATCGGGCGCAGGTCGGGGTGGCGGCGGGCCCCGGCGACGAGCTCCCGCAGGCGCCGGCGGCCCGCCCGCGCCCCCGAAGGCTCCGGCCCGCCCGAGGGGTGGTAGAGGGAGAGGTCGGTCTCCGCGAAGCCACGAGCGTCGTCCGGCAGCCCCGCCTCCAGGGAGCTCCCCCGGGGCAGGTGAAACAGGGCCAGATTCGCAAAGGTGATCCAGGGTGCGTGGTCCGCCGCCCATTCCACGGTGGACTCGGCCTCCTCCCGCGTTTCCCCCGGAAGTCCGAAGAGCAGATAGACGAAGGTGCGGATGCCGGCCTCCGCGAGGTTTCTCAGGACCGACCCGGCGTCGGCCGCCCGGGTGCCCTTCCCCATCCGGTCCAGGAGCCGCTGGGACGCGGTCTCCACCCCCAACTGGAGCAGGGCGCACCCCCCCTCGGCGAGCTCCCGGGCGAAGCCGGGCTCCAGGAGCTGGCGCTCCAGCCGGGCAAACCCGTACCACGCCACCCCCTCCCCCCGCAGGCGCCGAGCCAGGCGGCGCAGGAGCGCCGGGGGCACGGCGTCGTCGGTGAGGTGCAGCCGGGTGGCGCCCACGGCGTCCCGCGCCCGCAGGATCGCCTCGGCCAGGGCTTCCGGAGTGCCGGCCCGGAAGGGCTGGCGGTCCTGGGCGGCCTCGGGGCAGAAGGCGCACCGCCGCCAGTAGCAGCCCCGGGAGGCGGCCAGAGGCAGGAGGGGACCCGGCGCCAGGTAGCGGCCCCAGGGCCAGCCCGCGGGATCGGGGGCGAAGCACACCGGGGAGATCCCGGCGCTGCCGGCGGGGCTCCAGGCCCCGAAACCCGGAGCCAGGAGCCCGGGCGCGTGCGCGGGCCGCCCCCCCCGGGCCAGGAGCTCGAGGGCTGCCTCTCCCGGGCCGGCCACGAGACCGTCCCACGCCTGGAACACGGGCGACGCGGGTGTGAGGCGCGGCCCCCACGACGTGACCGAGCCCCCCCCCAGCACCAGCCGCCCCCGGTACCCCAGGCGCCGCAGCTCTCCGGCCAGGGCAAAGGCCGGAAGGAGCTGGGAGAGGTAGGTGGCCGAGACCCCGATCAGGGCCGGGTCTGCGTCCAGCAGGGGGCGGGCGGCGGCTGCCAGCTCGGGGAAGAGGGGCAGGCGCTCCGGCTCCCGGGACACGGCCAGGAGGTCCGCGGAAGAAAGGGGGGAGAGCCCCGGCACCTCCAGGTCCGAGACGCTCCAGCGTGCCCCCCGGGCCCGGGACAGGGCCCGCCACCCCTCCGCCACCGCGTCCAGCCCGGCCCGGTAGGGACCCCACTCCCGATAGGTCTCGGCCCGGCGAAGCGCCGCCAGCCCCTCGGGCGCCCGCCGCACGGCCCGCCGGGCCGAAGAAAGGGGCGGTCCGGCAGCCCCCCCGGCGGCCTGGCGGGCCGCGCCCGCCTCCAGGGAGGACGCAGACAGGAGTCGTTCCTGCACCTCCAGGTTGAGGTCCGCCACCTCCACCGCAATCCCCCGGGCACGCAGGTACCCGGCCAGGGCCAGGAGCCCCGGCGGGGGCTCGCAGGCCTTGGCGTGGGGGGGCTGGACGAGGAGGACGGGGAGGCCCGGCCGGGTCACGGCGCCTCCTCGGAGCCGGCTCGGGCCGGACGAGCCGCGGGGATGGACCGGGTCAGCGACGTGGCCAGCGCCAGCAGACAGGCCAGGAGCCCCACCCCCAGGGCAGCCCGCCACCCGGCCATGAAGGCGGCGTGGAGGGCGGGGGTGTGGCCGTCCAGGGACCCGCCCCCGGCCCTCGCGTAGAACGCGGAGAAGGTCGCTCCTCCCAGGGAGATCCCCAGCACCATCCCAAGGTTCCGGGCCACCGCGGCCACCCCCCCCGCGATGCCGAGGCGCTCCTGCGGCACGCTGCCCATGATGGAAGAGGTGTTGGGCGGGTTGAAGAGTGCGCTGCCCGCCCCCAGGAGGGCCAGGGCCGCCAGCACCCAGCCGAAGGCCGTGGCCGGGCCGAGGAGGAGCAACGCCAGGAGCGAGGCCGCGCGCACCGCGAGCCCCCAGGCGGTGAGCCGTCCATAGCCGACCCGGTCCGAGAGGGCTCCGGCCCAGGGCGCGAGAAGCGTCATCACCAGGGGCGCCACGGTGAGGGTGAGCCCCATGTCGCGGGGACCGAGCCCCCGGACGTGGGTGAGGTAGAAGGGGGTGAGGAGCACGGCCACGAACCCGGCCAGGTACGAGAGCACGGCGGCCGCCGTGGCTGCGGAGAAGGCGCGGTTGCGAAAGAGCCCCAGCTCCAGGAGGGGCTCCCGCACCCTGGCCTCCCGCAGGGCGAAGGCCGCGAGCCCTGCCGCACCCGCGGCCGCCCACGCCAGTGCCGGCGCGACTCCCCACTCCCGGCCCCGGTTGAGGGCCAGGAGCAGGGCGGTGCACCCGAGGGTCAGGAGAGCCGCGCCGAGGAGATCGAACGCCTGATGCTCCCGCCCGAAGCGCAGGGGGGGCAGGAAGCGCACCGTGAGCGCAAGCCCCAGGACCCCCAGGGGAAGGTTGAGGAGAAACAGGCTCCGCCAGCCGGAAAGCCCCAGGAGCAGCCCGCCCAGGGCCGGGCCGCTCGTGAGCCCGAGCGCCACCGTGGTACCCACCAGGCCCAGCCCCCGCCCGCGCTGTTCCGGGGGGAAGACCGCGGTCACGATGGCTGCGGAGCACGCCATCACCATGGCGGCACCCGTGCCCTGCACGACCCGGGCGGCGATGAGCTGCAAGGCCGTGCCCGAGGCGGCGCACAGCCCCGACCCCACGGTGAACACCGCGAGCCCCGCCAGAAACACCCGCCGCTGCCCGTGGATGTCCGCCAGGCGCCCGAACGCCAGCAGGAGCCCCGTGATGGCCAACAGGTAGGCGTTGGGCACCCACTCCACCAGCGCCAGGGGCACCTGAAAGTCGGCCAGGATCGAGGGCAGGGCCACGTTGACGATGGAGGAGTCGAGCGTAGCCATGAAGACCCCCAGGGCCACGCAGGAGAAGGCGGGCCAGGGGGAGGGGCGTGCCGTGGGGTCCGGGTTCATGGCCGGACTGTGGCCCAGGGGCGGGCGCGGGGTCAAGCAGGGGTTGGGTGCAGCACGATGCGCGAGGACGCGACCCCGCGGCCGGGCTCCTGGGGGAGCGACGCGACGAGGCCGGTGTCCTCCCTCGGTGGACACCGGCCAGACCCGTGCCATACTTCGGCGGCGCCTCGGGAGGGCGTGGATGATGGAACGGGGCGAGAGGGAGCGGCGATGGCGGGACGGGCTCTGTGGAAGGGGGTCATCCGGTTCGGGGAGACGAGCGTGCCGGTCAAGCTCCACTCGGCGGTTCGGGAGGAGCGCGTCCGCTTCCACCTCCTCCACCGCAAGGACGGGGTGCGGCTTCGCCAGCTGATGATCTGCGCCTACGAGCAGAAGCCGGTGCCGGTAGAGGCCCAGACCAGGGGGTTCGAGGTGGAGGAGGGCAAATACCTCCTGATCGACCCGGAGGAGCTGGAGGAGACCGCCCCCGAGGGGAGCCGGGCGATCGAGGTCCACGAGTTCGTGCCGGCCCGCCAGGTAGACCCCCTCCTCATGGAGCGGGTCTACTACCTGGAGCCCGACGGCATCCTGGAAGGCTACGGCGAGCTCGCGGCGGTGTTGGGGGAGCTGGGGGCGGCCGGGATCTGCACCTGGACCATGCGCAAGCGCTCCCATCTCGGCGCCCTCCAGGCGCGCGACCAGGTGCTGCGCCTCGGCACCCTTCGGTACGCCGACGAGGTCATCGGGGTGGGCTCCCTGGAGCTCCCGCAGATCCCGGTCTCCGAGAAGGAGGTGGAGATCGGCCGGACCCTGATCGGCCAGCTCGCCGCCCCCTTCGCACCGGAGAAGTTCCAGAACGAGCACCAGCGGCGGCTCCAGGAGTTGATCGAGAAGAAGGCGCGGGGCGAGAAGGTGCGGGTCCTGCGGCCCCGGCAGCTGGAGCCCACGGCGCCGGACAAGCTCCTGGAGGCCTTGGAGGCGAGCCTGAAGAAGGTGGCCTGAGAGCCTGTGGGAGCCTGAGAAGGAATCGTCGCGGGCAGACCGGATGGCGAGGCGCGCATGAGCTCGGGGAAGGGACGCGGCATGACCGGTCAGGGGATCTGGAGCGGCACGATCAGTTTCAGCCTGGTGGCGATCCCGGTGCGGCTGGTCCGGGCGGTGGCGCCGGGTCGCATCTCCTTTCGGCTGCTCCACGCCGCGGATCACTCGCCCCTGGCGCGTCGGATGGTCTGCCCCGAGGAGGACGCGACCGTCCCTCCGGAAGAGATCGTCCGGGGCTACGAGCTCGCCCCCGACCACTACCTGCCCATCACCGAAGAGGAGCTCGAGTCGGTCTCCCCCGAGCGCAGCCGCACCATCGAGATCCTGGAGTTCATCGACCTCTCCGAGGTGGACCCCGTCTACTTCGACCGGCCCTACTACCTGGTGCCCCTCAAGGGCGGAGAGAAGGCCTACCGGCTCCTGGCCGAGGTGATGGGCCAGACCGGGAAGGCGGGGCTGGCCAAGTTCGTGCTGGCCGAGCGGGAGTACCTGGTGGCGGTGACGAGCCGGGAGGGTGCCCTGCTGCTGGTCACCCTCCACTACCACGACGAGGTCTCCCCGGCCGGGGAGCTCGCACCCGAGGGCAAGACCTCGAAGGCCCGCAAAGCCCGCATCCGGGAAGACGTGGAGGGCCTCCGGGCCGACTTCGACCCGGGCAAGTACGCGGACCGGCGGCGGGAGAAGATCCTGGCCCTCCTGCGGAGGAAGGCCGAGGAGGAAGCGCCGGTGGAGTCGCCCGGGGTGGGCGAGGAGGAAGGCGAGGAGGCCGGCCCGCCCGACCTGATGGCGGCCCTGGAGCAAGCCATGCGCGAGGTGAAGAAGGGCCGGTGAGCCGCAGGATCGTGGACATCGCCGGCCGGCGGCTCTCCCTCGGCAACCTGGAGAAGGTGCTCTACCCCGCCTGCGGCTTCACCAAGGCCCAGGTGCTCGACTACTACCGCCGCGTCGCGCCCCTCCTCCTGCCCCACCTGCGGGGCCGGGCGCTGACCCTCAAGCGCTACCCCGACGGGGTGGAGGGAGAGTCCTTCTTCGAGAAGCGCTGCCCCCCCCACCGGCCGGCCTGGGCCGGGACCGCCGAGGTCCTCCAGGAAGACGGCGAGCGCCGCACGGTCTGCGTGGCGGACGACCTCGCGACACTGGTCTGGTTGGCGAACCTGGCCGCCCTGGAGCTCCACGTGCCCCTAGCCCGGGCCGCCTCGCCCCAAACCCCCGACGCCGTGGTCTTCGATCTCGACCCGGGAGAGGGGGCAGACGTGCTCCACTGCGCCCGGGTGGCGATCCTCCTGCGGGACCTCTTCGCGCGGCTGGGGCTCGGGAGCGCCGTCAAGACGTCGGGCCAGAAGGGACTCCACGTGTTCGTGCCCCTGAACCGGCCGGGGGCCACCTTCGAGGCGACGAGGACCTTCTCCCGGGCCGTGGCCGTGACCCTGCAGCGGACCTGCCCGGACCTGGTCACGGCGAAGATGGCGAAGGCCGCCCGCCGGGGGCGTGTCTTCCTCAACTGGGAGCAGAACGATGCCTCGAAGACCATGGTCTGCGCCTACTCCCTGCGGGCCCGGGAGGAGCCCTGGGTTTCCTGCCCCTTGGCCTGGGAGGAGCTGGAGCGCCGGGAGCGGGCCGGGGACCGGCAGGGGCTCCGGATCGGCCCGGAGGAGGCCCTGGCACGGGCCGAGGCCGCGGGAGATCCCTTTCGGGACGTGCTCTCGAAGCGCCAGAAGCTGCCGCACCTGTAGCCCTCCCTTCCCCTCCTCCGGGGGCTCGAGCCGGTGCCACGGCAGACGAGGTGGAGCAAGCCCATGGCCGACGAGACACTCAAGGAGTACGCGTCCAAGCGAACGTTCGGGGCGACGCCCGAGCCCGCGCCGGCGGCGGGCTCGGGGGGCGGGCCGCTCTCCTTCGTGGTGCACAAGCACGCGGCCCGCAACCTCCACTATGACCTGCGGCTCGAGCTCGACGGGGTGCTCGTGAGCTGGGCCTGCCCCAAGGGGCCCTCCCTCGACCCTTCCGTGAAGCGGCTGGCCGTCCGCGTCGAGGACCACCCCCTGGACTACCGGGACTTCGAAGGGGTGATCCCCGAGGGAAACTACGGCGCCGGGCCCGTCATCGTGTGGGACCGGGGCACCTACCGGCACCCGGCGGCGGGGGACCCGAGGGGGGGCGAGGCGCTCCTTCGGGAGGGGCTGCGGCAGGGGGATTTGAAGTTCGTCCTCGAGGGCGAGAAGCTCCGGGGCGAGTTCGCCCTGGTGCGGACGCGCCGGGGCGAAACGTCCTGGCTCCTGCTCAAGAAGAAAGACCGCCACGCGAGCGGGGCGGAGGTCCTCGCCCGAAACCGCTCCGTCGCGTCCGGACGTGCCCTGGAAGACCTCCTGGAGGCCGGCTCCGAGGCGCCAAAGCCCTCGGACCGAAAGCGGGCCGACCGCCTGCGTCTGCGGGAGGTGCTGGAGGGCGAGGACCTTGCGGACGCCCCTGCGGGCCCCATGCCGGGCGCGGTCCGCCCGATGCTCGCCACCCCGGCCCCGGAGCCCTTCGACGACCCGGAGTGGGTCTTCGAGGTGAAGTGGGACGGCTATCGGGCCGTGGCCGAGGTCCGGGACGGCGCCGTGAAGCTCTCCTCCCGCAACCTCCTCCCCCTGGAGGAGCGGTTCGCCCCCATCGTCGAGGCGCTACGGGAGTGCCGCTTCGAGGGGGTGCTCGACGGCGAGGTCGTGGCCGTGGACGAGCGGGGGCACCCCGACTTCCAGCGCCTCCAGGACTACCCCCGGGCGGGCGGTCACCTCCTCTACTGCGTCTTCGACCTCCTGCACCTCCAGGGGCACGACCTCACCGGCCTGCCCCTCGTCCGTCGAAAGGAGCTCCTCCAAAGGGTCCTGCCGTCCTCCCCGCGGCTTCGCTTCAGCAGCCACGTGGCCGGGGAAGGGGTCCTTTTCTTCCGGGTCGCGAGGGAGAAGGGGCTCGAGGGGATCGTGGGCAAGCACGCCCGCAGCCCCTACCTCCCGGGCACGAGGAGTCGCCAGTGGCGCAAGGTCAGGGCGACCCGGGCCCAGGACGCCGTGATCGGGGGCTTTACGGCGCCCCGGGGGGGGAGGCGGCACCTCGGCGCGCTGGTCCTCGGGGTGTACGAGGGCAGCGAGCTCGTCTGCATCGGCCACGCGGGAGGGGGCCTCAAGGCCGAGCACCTGCGCCGGCTGCGCGAGCGGCTCGAGCCCCTGGTGCAGGAAACGTGTCCCTTCCGGGCGGTGCCGCGAACCAACGCGCCGGCCACCTGGGTGCGGCCCGAGGTGGTGTGCGAGGTGGGCTACTCCGGCTGGACCCGCGAGGGGCTCCTGCGACACCCCGTCTTCCTGCGCCTGCGAGACGACAGGGTTGCCCGGGAGGTGGTGCGCGAGGGCGGCGAAGAAGAGAGGTGACCATGGAGCTCTACGTCGGAACGAGCGGGTACTCGTACCCGGAGTGGAAGGGGCTCTTCTATCCCGAGAAGATCGCCCCGAAAGAGATGCTGCGCTTCTACGGGGAGCGCCTCAACGCGGTGGAGATCAACTACACCTTCCACCACATGCCCACCGAGAGGGTCCTCGTCCCCTGGGCAGAGCGGGTCCCCGAGGACTTCGTCTTCGCCCTCAAGGCGCCCCAGGTCATTACCCACGTGAAGCGGCTAAAGGAGGTGGAGGAGCCGGCGGAGTTCCTCTTCCGCACCGTGCGGGTGCTGGGCGAGCGGCTCGGGCCGCTGCTCTTTCAACTTCCGCCGAGCCTGCGCGCCGACCGGCCGCGCCTGGAGGCCTTCCTGGGGCTGGTGCCCGCGGGCCTGCGCTGCGCCTTCGAGTTCCGCAGCCCCACCTGGCTCGAGGCCGGCATCCCGGACCTCCTGACCGGCGCCGGCCACGCCCTGTGCACCGCCGACACCGACGAGAGCCCCGCCCCGGAGCTTCCCGCCGCCGCGGCCTGGGGCTACCTGCGCCTGCGCCGCTCTGCCTACCCCGATGCGGAGCTCTCCCTCTGGCTGGCGCGGATCCGCCGCCAGCCGTGGGAGAAGGCCTTCGTCTTCTTCAAGCACGAAGACGAAGCCAGGGGCCCCGACGAGGCGCTCCGCTTCCGGGAGCTCGCCGCGGCCCCCGCCGGGTAACACTGCCGGCCCGGGTGCGGGCCGGCCAGGCCCGGCACGCGCGGAGGGACTCGACGGACGGCAGTAGCCGCGGGCCCGTTACTGCCCCACGGTCCGTCGCCTCCACCGCAGCGGGCCGGGAACGGTTCCACAAGGGAAGCACAGGCCGGACAGACCGGGACCGTTGGAGTGACAATAACGCTGTGCGCAAGAGCATTGCCACGGTCAGCCCAGGAACCCAAGGTCCTTCGGCAGTCCGTCGGACAACGGACACCCGATAACGGACCCGTCACCCACCTGCAACAGGCTACGCGCAACCCGCCAACCGCTTTCCCTCCTCGAGCAGCTCCCGCACCTCGGCCTCGCTTCTCGCCTCGGCGTAGATGCGAAGGAGCGGTTCGGTGCCGGAGGGGCGAACCAGCAGCCAGGAGGCGTCGTCGCGCAGGAAGCGGGTGCCGTCGAGGCGAAGCACCTGGGCGACCCGGGCGCCGGCCAGGGCGGGAGGATCGTCGACGTCGGCCATGCGCGAACGCACGGCGGGCGCCTCGGCGGGATCCAGGGGCAGGTCCAGGCGGTCGTAGGTGAAGTAGCCCACCTGGTCGAAGATCTCCTGGAGGTAGGCCCGCAGGCCCCGGCCGGTGCGGGCGACGATCTCGGCGAGGAGCAGGGCGTTCAGGAGCCCGTCGCGCTCGGGCAGGTGGGCGGGGATGCCGATGCCCCCGCTCTCTTCGCCGCCGATCAGGGCGGGCCGTGCGAGCATGGCCTCGCCGATGTGCTTGAAGCCGATGGGGGTGAGCGTCACCTCCATCCCGTAGCGCTGCGCCAGGAGATCCACGAGGGACGTGGCGGAGACCGCCTTTACGGCGCCTCCGGGCAGGTCCTTCTCCTCCCGGAGGTATCGCAGGAGCACCGCGAGGATGCGCTGGGGGGAGAAGTAGCGCCCCCGCTCGTCCACCGCGGCGATCCGGTCGGCGTCGCCGTCGTTGGCGAGCCCCAGGGCGCACCCCTCGAACTTTACGACCTCGGCGAGTCGCGAGAGGTTGGCCTCCACCGGCTCGGGGGCCGTGCCGCCGAAGCCGGGGTTCCACTCGCTACGCAGCTCGCGCACCCGGCACCCGGCCTCCTCCAGGAGGCGGCGGAGCCCCGGGCTGCCGCACCCGTGCATGGCGTCCACGGCCACGGCAAGGCCTGCCCGCCGCAGGGCGGCGAAGTCCACGAGGCGCCCCAGGGCTTCCCGGTAGCCCCGCCAGGCGTCGAGCGCCGCCAGGAGTCCCGCCCCGCGGGCCTCCTCCAGGGAGAGGCACGGGATCTCGTCCCCCGGGGGTTGGGCCTCCAGGTGCTCCTCCACGGCGCGGCTCACCGAGGCCCGGGCGGCCCCGCCGAAGGGCTCCTTGAGCTTGATCCCGCTCCACTCGGGGGGGTTGTGGGAGGCGGTGATCCCGATGCCCCCCGCCAGCCCCTGGTGCCGCACCGCCCAGGAGAGGAGCGGGGTCGGCTCCGGCGCCGCGGCAAGTCGCACGGGGATGCCCCGGGCCGCGAGCACCCCCGCGGCCTCGGCCGCGAAGCGGTCCGAGAGGAGCCGCCGGTCCCAGGCCACGGCCACTCCCCGGGCGGCGGTGCCCTCGGCCTCCAGGTACGCGCCGATGGCCGCGGACACGCGGCGCACGTTGGCGAAGGTGAAGTCCCGGGCCATGACGCCCCGCCAGCCGTCGGTGCCGAAGCGGATGGTCATGGTTGGCGGCGACGGGTGGCCATCGGCTTGTCCGACCCGTCCGACGGGTCGGAGAGGTCGGACCCGTCGCGAGCCGCCCGCCTTCGGCGGGCGATCTCGGCGGCCCAGCGGATGGCCTCCCGGAAGCTGTCGGGGCGGGCGGCGCCCCGGCCGGCCAGGTCGAGGGCGGTGCCGTGGTCGGGGCTCGTGCGCACCAGGGGGAGGTTCAGGGTCACGTTGACCCCGTCCCAGAAGTGGAGGAGCTTCAGGGGCGCCAGGCCCTGGTCGTGGTACATGGCCACCACCGCGTCGAACTCCCCCTGCGCGGCGCGGTGAAAGGCGCTGTCGGCGGGCAGGGGGCCCACGGCCCGGATCTCCGCGGCCCGGGCTTCCTCCAGGGACGGCGCGATGACGTCGCGCTCCTCGAAGCCCAGCACGCCCCCTTCCCCCCCGTGGGGGTTCAGGGCGCAGACGGCGAGGCGGGGGGAGGCAATCCCCAGGTCCCGCTCCAGGCCCCGGTGGGCCGCGGTAACGGTGGCGAGCACGGCCTCCCGGGTCACCTGGCCAGGCACCCGGGCGAGCGGCAGGTGGGTGGTCACCAGGAACACCTTGAGGCGCGGACCCCCGAGCATCATCACGGCCCGGTGACCCGGGCCGCACAGGCTCGCCAGGAGCTCGGTGTGGCCTGGAAAAGGCCGGCCGGCGGCGTGGAGCCCCTCCTTGGAGAGGGGGGCCGTGACCAGGCCGTCTACCTCTCGCGCCAAGGCGAGGCGGGCTGCGAGCTCCACCGCTTCGGCGGCGACCCTCCCGGACCGGGCGGTAGGGCGGCCCCAGCTCCAGTCGGCCGGTGGGGCCCGGTCGGCCCGCTCGGAATGATCGGGCCGGTCGGGCCGGTCGGGCCGCCCCGCGGGCTCGGACGCCGCGGGCTCCCGGATGCGCCACCGGGCCAGGTCGAAGCCCCCGGGGACGAGGCCGGCCGCCGCGGCCCACACTGTCCGGGGCCCCACCAGCACCGCCTCCACGCCGGGGGGCAGGCCCGCCGCGAGAGCCTTCAGGGCCACCTCCGCGCCGATCCCCGCGGGTTCGCCGCAGGTGAGCGCGAGGGTCAGGGTCACATCTTCCTCACGATGCGGGCCTGGGCCTTGAGCCCAACGCGCAACACGCAACGGGTCACATCTTCCTCACGATCCGGGCCTGGGCCTTGAGGGACTCGATCCAGGTTTGGAAGAGCTCTTCCTCCCGGTCCAGGAAATAGCGCTCCCGCACCCGATCGCGCACCTCCTCGAAGTCGGGGATGCGCCCGCCCTGGCGGTCGGCCACCACGAACACGTGGCAGGCTCCCCGCATCTCCACCACCGGGGTCACCCCGCTGGGGTCCGCCTCGCGCAGGGCGTCCCGGACCTCCTCCGAGAGGTTCGCGAGCGGCACGTAGCCCATGTCGGCGCCCGTGGCCGAGGGGGAGACGTCCCGGGCCACGGAGGCCGGATCCTCCCCGGCCAGGAGCCGAGCCCTTGCGGCCTCCGCGGCGCTGCGCGCGTCGTCTCCCCGGGCCTGGACGTGAAAGAGCCGCACCGCGTCCGGGTCGCAGAACTCCGCCACGTTCTTCAGGTAGTGCTCCCGCAGGGCCTCGTCGCTCACCTGGAGGCGGGCGCGAAGCGCCCGTCCCGCCACCTTGAGGCGCAGGATCTGGGAGCGCACCTCCCCCAGGTACTCGCCGTAGTCCATCCCCTGGCCTTCGATGACCCCCCGGAATCCCGCCTCGTCGAGGCCGTTTCGCTTGCGGATGTCGGCCACGGCCCGCTCGACCTCCTCTGCGGCCACCGCGACCCCCATGCGCCGGGCTTCCGACTCCACGAGGGCCTTCTCGATGAGGCCCTCCAGCACCTGGTCCCGGGCTCCGGGCCCGGAGGCGAGGCCGGTGCGCTCGGCCAGGACGAGGGCCTGCTGGAGTTCGCTGCGCGTAATGACCCGGCCGTCGACCACGGCGGCGAGGCCGTCTACGGGCGCGCTTCGGGCCGCGGGGGCCAGCGCTGCGGCGCACGCCAGGGTCAGGGCGACTGCGGAGGACAGGAGGAGGCAGGGCTTCATGGAACCTCGAAGGGGTCCGGCGCCGGGAAGGACGGGATGAGCTCGGGCGGGCGCGAGGAAGATACCGCTCCGAAACGCTAGCACATCAGGAGAGGCGGTTCAACAGCTCCCGGGCGGCGGCGAGGACCTGGGTGGCTTCGAGGGGGCCGGTCTTCCACAGGATCCGGTTGTCGGGGGTGACCCGGAAGCGCTCCGGCTCGCCCTGGACCAGGGCGAGCACCCGGTCCGGGTCCACCCGGGGGGACTCGCCGAAGGCGAGCACCAGGTCCTTGCCCGTGTAGTCGCAGCTCACGGCCCGCAGGTCCACGAGGCGCCGGCGGATCTTCATGACTTCGAGGAGGTTCTCCACCGGGAGGGGCACCGGGCCGTACCGGTCGATGAGCTCGTAGCGGATGTCGTCGAGCTCGTCGGGGCCCGCGGCCCGCGTGAGGCGCTCGTAGAGCACGAGGCGCTGGCGGGGGTCCTCCACGTACTCCAGGGGGAAGTGGGCGGGGACCTTGAGGCGGATCTCGGGCTCGGGGGCCTTCTCCACCGGCTCGCCCTTGAGCCGTCGCACGGCCTCCTCCAGGAGCTCGGCGTAGAGGTCGAACCCGATGGCGGCCATCTGGCCCGACTGGGCCTTGCCCAGGAGCTCCCCGGCGCCCCGGATCTCCAGGTCGTGGGTGGCGATCTTGAACCCGGCGCCGAGCTCGGTGAACTCCTGGAGGGCCTGGAGGCGCTTGCGGGCGTCGCCCGTGAGCTCGGCCTCCTCGGGGGCGAGGAGGTAGGCGTAGGCGCGCAGGTTGGAGCGGCCCACCCGTCCCCGGAGCTGGTAGAGGTCGGCCAGGCCGAAGAGGTCCGCCCGGTTGATGACGATGGTGTTTGCCCGGGGGATGTCGAGGCCCGACTCGATGATGGCCGTGCAGACGAGCACGTCGAGCTCTCCGGCCACGAACTGCTCCATCACCTTCTCGAGGTCGCGCTCGCGCATCTGTCCGTGCCCGACCCCCACCCGGGCCCCCGGCACGAGCCGGCGCACGTGGTCGGCCATGCCCGCGATGGACTGCACCCGGTTGTGCACGAAGTAGACCTGCCCCCCCCGGTGGAGCTCGCGCTGCAGGGCCTCGCGGATCACGTCGTCGTCGAACCGGGCCAAGCTCGTGCGCACCGCGAGGCGGTCCGCCGGGGGGGTCTCGATGATGGAGAGGTCCCGCACCCCGGAGAGCCCCATGTTGAGGGTGCGGGGGATGGGGGTGGCCGAGAGGGTGAGCACGTCCACCCGGGCCCGGAGCTGCTTCAAGCGCTCCTTGTGGGACACCCCGAACCGGTGCTCCTCGTCCACCACCACCAGGCCCAGGTCCTTGAACTTCAAGTCGCGCTGGAGGAGCCGGTGGGTGCCCACCACCACGTCCACCCCGCCCCGGGCGATCCGCCCGAGGATCTCCTTCTGCTCGGCCGGGGAGACGAAGCGCGAGAGCATCTCCACGGTGAGGGGGTACCCCTCGAACCGCCGCCGGAAGCTCTGGAAGTGTTGGGCGGCGAGCACCGTGGTGGGCACGAGCACCGCCACCTGCCGGCCCCCGGTCACGGCCCGGAAGGCGGCCCGGATGGCCACCTCGGTCTTCCCGTACCCCACGTCGCCGCAGATGAGGCGGTCCATGGGATGGGGCCCCTCCAGGTCCCGGAGCACGTCGTCGATGGCCCGGAGCTGGTCGGGGGTCTCCTCGTAGGGGAAGGTGGACTCGAACTCCCGGTAGGCGAGGTCCAGGGGGTCGTAGGCGGGGCGGGTGGCGAGCTGGCGCCGGGCATAGAGCTCCAGGAGGTCGTGGGCCATCTTCTCGATGCCCTCGAGGGCCTTGCGGCGGGCCTTCTCCCAGGCCTTGCCTCCGAGCTTGTCCAGCCGCGGCAGGCCCTCGCCGGGGCCGGAGTACTTCTGCACGAGGCCGATCCGGGTGACCGGCAGGTAGAGCCGGTCGCCCCCCTCGTACTCCAGGTGGAGGTAGTCGCCCTCTTCCCCCGCCACGTCCAGGCGCACGAGGCCCCGATACAGGCCCACGCCGGAGTCCTGGTGGACGATGGCGTCGCCCGTCTCCAGGTCCGCCAGGGTCGACCGAAACCCCTGGCGCGTCGCGGGGGCGGGGCGGCGCACCTTCTCCCCCAGGATCTCGGCGTCGGAGACCACCGCGAGGCGCTTGGCCGGGAACCGAAACCCCCGGGCCAGGGCCCCCACGGCCGCGTGGAGCTTGCCGTCGGGGGCGGGGTCTTCGGGGAAGGCCTCGCTCTCCCCCAGGCGCACCCCGTAGGAGGCGAGGAGGTCGCGCAGTTTCTGCACGGTCCCAGGGCTCTGGCACACGAGCCACAGGGCCACGCCCTTCTCCCGGGCCCGGCCGATCTCCTCCACCAGGGGGGTGAGGAGGCGCTCGCTCCCCCGATTCTGGCGAAGGGCCGCCGAGAGGTCCTGGTTGGACTGGGTCGAGAAGGCGATGGCGAGGCCGGGCCCCCCGGCGGTCTCGAGCTCCTCCAGGTCGAGCCGGGCCGTGGAACCCGCAAAGGCCTCCCACTCCCCGGCCCCCAGGTACACGTCGGCCACCGCCGGCACCACCTGCTCGCGCTCCACGGCCCGGGCGTGGGAGAGCCGCGCCTCCTCAAAGAGCTCCCGGGCGCGCTCCTCCACCGGCCCGGCCTCGTCGAAGACCGCCAGGGTCCCCGCCGGGAGGTGGGCCCACAGGGGGACGGCCGCCTCGCAGAAGTAGGGGTAGAAGAGGTCCCGCAGGGGCGAGACCGCGGAGGAGCGCAGGCTCTCCAGGGCCTCGGCGGTCTTGGCCCGCGGGAGCCCCAGCTCCCGGCAGCGGGCCCGCAGCCGGGCCGCCGCCCGCTCCACGGCCTCGGGCCCGGCGACCACCTCCCGGGCCGGGAGGAGCACGGCGGCCTCCAGGCGCAGGGTGGAGCGTTGGGTGACCGGGTCGAAGGTTCGGATCGACGCCACCTCGTCGCCGAAGAGCTCGATCCGCAGCGGCTGGGGGTAGAAGGGGGCGAAGACGTCCACGATTCCCCCCCGCAGGCTGACCTCCCCGGGCTCCGCCACCTGTCCCACGGCGTGGTAGCCGCTCTCCACGAGCCGGCGGGCCAGGACCTCCCGGTCCAGGGCGTCGGCCACCGCCACCCTTGCCTGCGCGCCTTCGAGGACCTCCGGGGGCAGGGTGCGCTGGAGGGCCGCCCCCACGGGGGCGACCAGGGCGAACGGCCCCGGGTGACGCGCCCGAGCCAGCGCGGCGATTCGCCGGGCGGAGACCTCCGGCAGGGGCGGGATGCCCTCGAAGGGGGATGCCTCCCACCCCGGGAAGAGCACCACCCGGGCGTCCGCCGGGGAAGCCGGGGGGCCGGCCCCGAGAAAGAACCGAAGCTCGTTGGCGAAGCGGCGCGCTTCGGTCAGGGTGGCCGTGAGGACCAGGGCCGGCGCGCCCCGCTCCCGCAGGAGGCGCGCGAGCAGGTACGCCCGGCTCGACCCCCGCAGCCCCTGGGCCCGCACCCGGCGGTCGCGCCCGAGCGCGTCCAGGAGGTGCTCGAAGCGGCCGGCGGGGCGCTCGCCCAGTGGGGCCGACGGGACCGATGGGGCTGACGGGGCGGAGGAGGGGAGGGCGGACACGGGAGGTTCGAGGCCTCTACTCGTCGCGTCCCGCCCGGAGCATCTTGTCCAGGGCGGCGGCCGCGCGGGTTCGGATCGCCTCGGGAACCGAGACCACGGGTTCGAGGGTCTTCAGGGCGTCGCGCACGTCCTCCAGGGTGGTGAGCTTCATGTTGGGGCAGACCAGGTCCTCCGACGGCGCCACGAAGGTCTTCCCCGGGCTGTCCTTCCGCAGTCGGTGGAAGAGGCCGGTCTCCGTGCCCACGATCACCGTGTCGGCTTCCACCGACTTGCAGTAGTCGATCATCCCCGAGGTGCTGCGCACGGCGTCGGCCAGGTCGAGCACCTCGGGGCGGCACTCGGGGTGGGCCACGAAGGGGGCTCCCGGGTGCCGCCGCCGGGCCTTGCGCACGTGCTCGGCCCGCAGCCGGTGGTGGGTGGGGCAAAAGCCGTCCCAGAAGCGCACCTCCTGGTCCGTGTGGCGGGCCACCCACTGGGCCAGGTTTCGGTCCGGCGCCAGGTACACGACGGGGACCTTCAGGCTCCGGGTCACCTTTACCGCGTTGGCCGAGGTGCAGCACACGTCGCTCTCCGCCTTCACCTCGGCGGAGGAGTTCACGTAGGTGACGACGGGCACCCCGGGGTTCTCCTCCCGCACCCGTCGCACGTCGGCGGCCGTGATCATGTCGGCCATGGGGCAGCCCGCGTCCAGGCGCGGCAGGAGCACGGTCTTCTGGGGCGAGAGGATGGCCGCGCTCTCCGCCATGAAGTGGACCCCGCAAAAGACGATCACCTCGGCGTCGGTGCGCGCCGCCTCCTGGGAGAGCGCCAGGCTGTCCCCCGTGAAGTCCGCCGCGTCCTGCACCTCGGCGCGCTGGTAGTTGTGGGCCAGGAGCACCGCCCTGCGCTTCCGCACGAGCGCCCGCACCTCGCGCCGCACCGCCTCTTCGCTCATGGGAAAAGCCCTCGCTGGGTCTCGGGAAGGGCCGGATTGTACGGACGGCCCGGGGGGGCGTCAAGAAAGGGGGCCGTCCCGGATCCACGACATGGGCGGGGAGCGGGGTCCGGGAGCCCCTGCGCTCGCGCCGGGCAGGAAGGGCGAGTGTCGCGGAGCTTGGGAGGGGCGAGAGCAGCCGAAGCCGGCCGAGGGCCAGCGGCAGAAGAAAGGGCCACGCGGCCCGCCGGGTTCGGTGGTGCCCGTGGTTGCGGTGGTTGGTGCCCACACGAGTCTACTGCAAGACGAGGCCAGCGGGCGCCGGGTGGAGAGAATGACAACGCCCCGTCCGACTTCCCGGAGCAGGTTTGGCGGGCCCCGGGGCTGAGGCGGCCCTGGGCCTGATCTCGCGGGGGATTCGCTCGGCATATTGAATCCCTGCCACACCCAGGTCGAAGGCCGCCTGCAAATCCACCCACGAGCGCGCGTGGCCGCCGAAGTGCCGCGCCAACCGCTTGGCCGTGTCCGCAGAGACGCCCCGCCGCTCGCGAACGACGCCGTTGAGCCTCAGCCCCCCCGTGGAGGTTGGATGTCCAGGTCTATGAACTCGCCCTCTTGCTGGCAGGATGGGCATTGCTTTGGCTTTTGGCCATACAGTGAACGCATGTGACAAATTCGGCAGTCAGTGTAATTGCAGGTTGGGCATCGCTCAGACTCTGATCTCCAGCCGCACTTGGTGCATTCCCAGTTATCCATAAAGGGTCTCCAGAAACTCGAGGGCCCGCCGGCTTCCACTGTGGAACACTCGTTTCGCTTCCATGCGGGCGCCCGACAGAACAGACGTGAGCCGTCCTACGCTCCGACCCCCCGTTTCACTCAGCGGCCTGCTCTCGTTTCCTGGGGGAGGGCTTCTCCCATCTGGGGGGCAGGCGCCGCTTCCGTTGGAACCTCCGTATCGTCTTGAGTTCGGGGGAAGTGGTCGCTTTAGCGCACCTTGTCCGGCTACCCGGTCGGCACTCGCCTCCAAGCATGCTGAGGTCCCCCCTCGGGGGCTGTAAGGGGACAAATGACTTGCGACAGGACGGGAGGGGGTGGGATTGGACGGGAAGGGGTGGGAAAGTTGTTGTAGGAGAAGGGTTTGAGGGGGATTCGGGGGGTCGCGGTCGCGCGGACTTGGTGTCTGCGACAGGTTGTGGATAACTGGCCGGTGGACAGAACTGCTGCGACACGATCCCCCTTGCATCAACGCGGGATGTCAGGCGCGATCGAGGCAGTGCCCGCACCGGCTACAGCGGAGCACCTTGCGGTTCATGATCAGAAGCCAACCCACGGTGCCGCCAATCAGGGATGAGATGGAGATGGCAAGGCCGGCGAACACAGTGGTCGACCGCGAACCAGCGGGACCCCACGGACCAGGCGCCGCCGGGCTTGCGCTCGCAAACAACCCCAAGACCGCAACAATGAAACCGCCGACGATGCCCGCCATGGCCGGTAGCGCGATAAAGAAACCCGAGGCGCGCACGATCTGAGGGAACCTGGGCACTTCGGTCGCCACGACGGTCTTGGGTGCCTTGCACAGGGGGCAGTCGAAGCGGTTCTCGGTGGGGCGCGCTATCGCTGGGTTGTTGTCTGGGATCACGTCGTCCACAACATCGAGCACCCTGGTGATGCCCGCCTCTCTCGATTCCTTCGCCAACCCGCACCCCCCACACGCCGGCGCGTTGTCGCTGATCTTCTTGCCGCAGCTCGGGCAGGTGATGATGGCCATGGTCCCCTCCGTTACATGCGCTTGCCGGCCCAGACGACGCGGCCGATGACTTCTACCTGATCGTCGTCGAGCGGGTAGACCATCGCCGCATTGGCGGGGTTGTCGCTCAGGGCCTTGATTGCGTTGTTTGCCAAGAACTGGACGCGCTTGACGTGGATGGCGCCATAGGCCCGGAAGACGTAGATACCTTCTCTTGCCGGGCCCGTGCGCCACCTCTTCACCAGGATGACGTCGCCCGGTTGAAGGGTCGGCGCCATGGAGTCGCCCTCTACATATAGTAGATAGAGGTCGTCCACCGCAGCCCCTAGCTCGTTTTTGAGCCAAGAGCGCTTGAAGTGGAGCCAATCCACGACACGCTCGCCCGGCACCTCGGCCCCCGGCCCGGCCGAGGCCCGCGGTTCGTACACGGGCAGCGCCGCGAACTCGCCGCTCTCGATCACCCCCCCACCGCTTGCCTCCCCTGCCCCCTCTCCGCGCCGCATCGGGCCTTCGCCCCGCAGTAGCCACGTCTCGCTGAGGTCATAGGCCTCGCACACGTTCCGCAGGAAATCAGACCTAGGGAGCCGCTTGCCCAACTCATAGCGGTCAAGCGTGCCCCTGCTGACACCAAAGCGCTTAGCGAAACTCTCTGGCGATTCCCCCCCTCTTAGCCTTCTCAACCGTTGGCCGACGGTTTCAGCCGTTTGGACTTCGCCCATGATCCAGCCTTCTAGGGTTGTCGGTGAAGATGGGTCTACCGACAACCTCCCGACAACCACGCGGGTCAGGGTTGTCGGTCACGTAAGTGCGCGCGAATACCGCAGAATTAGAAAAAAAC